>DASQIV010000590.1:0-4513 GCA_035631415.1 Pseudoneobacillus sp.
GACACGTTACATTGTCTTGAATACTTGTTTTTTCACCAATTGTGATTGGACCCTCGTCTCCACGGAGAACAGCATTGAACCAAACGGTAGATTCTTTACCGATTTTAACGTCCCCAATAATATGGGAACCGGGTGCAATAAACACCGATTCATGAACTCTAGGCTGTTTATCTAAATAAGAGTATTTCATACGTGTTCCCTCCTTACTATTTTGATATTGTCCTAATTTTAAAAATAGTATAACATTAAATTCACGAAGGGGGAATTTTCGTGCATCAGTTAACAAAACTATTAAACATCCAATATCCAATTATCCAAGGTGGAATGGGGAATATCAGCAACGCTCCTTTAGCAGCTGCTGTTTCAGAGGCTGGCGGTCTCGGTACTATAGGTGTAGGGACAATGCCCCCAGAAGAAGTGGAGCAAATTTTAATAGACATAAAAAAGCTTACAAAAAAGCCATTCGCGATGAATATTCCGATTAACGTAACCGATTTTTTAAAAGAAATTCTCACACTAGCCATTCATTACCAAGTACCGGTTGTTTCCTTATCAGCAGGAAACCCTGCGCCGTTTATCGAAAAACTTCATGAAAATGATATAAAAGTAATCGCTGTAGTTGCTTCTGTCAACCACGCTTTAAAAGCGGAAGCAGCAGGTGTCGATGTAGTAGTTGCTGAAGGCTATGAAGCTGCAGGAATTAATTCTCCATATGAATCAACCACTTTGACATTGGTTCCTCAAATTGTAAATAAAGTCTCTATACCAGTTGTAGCAGCTGGGGGGATAGCAGACGGAAGAGGGTTAGCTGCTATGATAACCCTAGGTGCGAGTGGAGTTCAAATGGGGACTCGATTTATCGCAACAAAAGAGGCTCCTTTCCATGAAAAATATAAAGAAACCGTTCTTTATTCAGATGATACCAGTACTGTAATTGTCGGGCGTTCTGTCGGAAGAATTCGTCGTCTAATACAAGCACCATATACTGAAATACTATTAGATTTAGAAAAAAAAGGACTATCGGTGGAGGAATATTTAACCTTAACCTCTGAGGATCATCATAAAAAAGGTGCGTTAGAGGGAAATGCTTTAGAAGGGTTTATGAATGCAGGGCAAATCGCCGGCCTTGTGGAGGATATCCCTACTGTAAAACAATTGATAGAAAAAATGATGGGTGATGCGAAATCCACACTCCAAAGCTCAACGCAATTATTTCTATAGATACTAGCATACAGTTCCCTAAAACTGTATGCTTTTTTAATTTTTAAACTATGCCAAATTTTTAGAATATTGTTGACTTTTATCACAGTAGAATGATAGTATAACGATATATTTACGGTGTTAACAGTAAATATCATATTAGTTTTGGAAGCGATTACATACGAGCCTTTTTCAGCAAGATCCAAGACATAAAACAAAGAAACTTAATTTTAGGGGGAACTAAAATGAAAAAGAAGTTTCAAGCTTTGTCTATTGCTTTAGCTGGAATGCTTTTATTAGCAGGTTGCAGTAGTAGTACATCTTCTGGTGATAGTAAAAAAGACGATGAAAAGAAAACGTACAAAATTGGTTTAACTCAATTTGGTCAACATCCTTCTTTGGATGCTGCAACCGAAGGCTTTAAAAAGGCGCTAGAAGACCAAGGTTTTAAAGAAGGGGATAATGTAACCTTCGACGTTCAAGATGCTCAATTTGATATGAACAATACGAAAACGATAGCTGATAATTATGTGGGCGATAAGGTAGACTTAATCTTCGCTAACGCTACTCCAAGTGCTGTTGCGGCATTAAATGCAACAAAAGATATTCCGATTGTTTTTACATCGGTTACAGACCCTGTGGGTGCAGGATTAGTTGCTGCTTTAGATCAACCGGGTGATAACATTACTGGAACAACAGATAATCACCCTGATGCAACTAAAACAACGATTGATTTTATTACAAATGAAATCGGAGCCAAGAAAATTGGTGTTGTCTATAACTCAGGTGAACAAAATTCTGAGGTACAAGTAAAGGCAGTGGAAGAGTTAGCTTCAGCAAATGGTGCATCATTAGAAAAGGCTTCCGTTTCGACTTCCGCAGAAGTGAAGCAAGCAACAGAGTCTTTAATTGGACGCGTTGATGCGATTTATATTCCTACTGATAACACTGTTGTTTCTGCATTAGAGTCTGTTATCTCTGTAGCGAATGATAAGAAAATACCTTTATTCGTTGGTGAACTAGATTCTATGAAAAAAGGTGCTGTTGCCGCAAGTGGATTTGACTATTATGACTTGGGTTATGAAACAGGATTAATGGCAGCTCAAATCTTAAAGGGTGAAAAGAAGCCTTCTGAAATTCCTGTTGCTCTTCCTAAAACTCTTACTCTCGTGATTAACAAGAAAGCTGCTGAAACCCAAGGGGTAGAAATTAAATCGGATTGGGAAACTAGATACGAAATGTATGATGGCGAATAAGATTTGCTAGAAACTAACATAACCTGGCTGTTACCAAAATGGTCAGGTTATGGCTGTAAAATCAACGTTATTGAAAGGATGAGGCCTATTGTTTACCGCAATATTTGGTTCCTTTGAGTCAGGCATCATCTACGCCATTATGGCTCTGGGAGTATATTTATCTTTTAGAATTTTAGATTTTCCAGACTTAACCGTAGACGGAAGCTTTGTAACGGGAGCAGCCATTTCAGCCGTTCTAATTATCTCAGGAGTGAATCCATTTGTAGCTACAGCTTGTGCTTTAATAGTTGGTTTTTTAGCAGGATGTTTAACTGGAATCATTCATACTTTTGGAAAAATCAATGCCTTACTATCCGGTATTTTAATGATGATCGCTTTGTATTCCATAAATTTACGTATTATGGGGCGTTCTAATATTCCGTTGCTTAACCAGGAAACGGCTTTAACAAAGGTGCAGGAGGCATGGGAAAAAACGGGGATCGATACTTTATTAGATAACATGCTTATCGCTGTTGGATTAGGTGATAACTTACCTAAAACTTGGGGAATATTAATCTTCATGTTTGTGATCACTTTTGCCATCAAGTTTTTAACGGATGCTTTTCTAAAAACCGAAGTGGGGCTTGCTTTAAGAGCTACAGGTGACAATAAACGAATGATTCGTAGTTTCTCAGCCAATACAAATACTACTATTATATTAGGCTTAGGAATATCCAATGCGATGGTTGCGTTTTCCGGGGCGATCATTGCCCAGCAAGGCGGTTTTGCTGATGTTGGAATGGGGATAGGGATGATTATTATCGGTTTGGCCTCTGTTATTATCGGGGAAGCATTATTCGGCACAAAATCCATTGCCCGAACAACATTAGCTGTTATTGGTGGATCGATTATTTATCGCATTGTCGTATCAATGGCACTACGAGTTGATTTTCTAAATCCTGGAGATATGAAATTAATCACCGCTACGATCGTCATTATTGCGCTAGTCATGCCAAAAATGATGGATTCTTATCGTGAGAAAAAGCGAAAATCCCTTCGAAAAGCTGCTGCACAGATACAAAGTAACAGTATCGCTTTAGAAAGAAAGGGGGAGAACAATGCTCAACTTAAATCAGATTCATAAGGTATTTAATGAAGGGACACCTGATGAAAAAATTGCGCTTGACCATGTGAGTCTTTCCCTAAAACAAGGTGATTTTGTCACTGTAATTGGTAGTAATGGAGCAGGGAAATCCACTTTAATGAATATGATATCTGGCGTCTTACAACCTGATATTGGGACGATTTATTTAGATAGTAAGAATGTTACGTTTTTATCAGAATACAAGAGAGCTAGAATGATTGGTCGAGTCTTTCAGGATCCCATGGCAGGTACCGCACCGTCGATGACCATCGAAGAGAATTTGGCTATGGCCTATTCAAGAAATAAACCGCGTACTTTAAGGTGGGGAGTAACGAAGGCGAGAAGAGATTATTTTCGAGAGGTATTAGAATCCCTTCATTTAGGATTAGAAAATCGATTATCCGCAAAAGTGGGTCTGCTGTCTGGTGGAGAGCGTCAAGCCCTTTCATTATTAATGGCAACATTTACAGAACCAGCCATCCTTTTGCTAGATGAGCACACAGCTGCTTTAGATCCTTCAAGAGCGGAATTAATCACGAAATTAACTAAAGAAATTGTTGAAAAGTATGGGTTAACGACATTAATGGTTACTCATAATATGCAACAGGCAATAGACCTCGGCAACCGCCTAATCATGATGGATAAAGGTCAAATTATTTTAGAAGTAGATGAAGATGCGAAGAATAAATTAACGATTAATGACCTATTAGAAGAGTTCCAACGTATTCGTGGTTCAAAAATGACAAACGACCGAGCTCTATTATCGTAAGAATGAGAGGTGGGTGGAGCTGTCCTTGAGAAGCGGATTACCCAATCTATAGAGGGTTCAGTTCTTACGATTACTTCGGAATTAATACGTTACGAAGGAAATATATTGAATAACAAAGGTTTCAGTTTATCAGAAAACAGAATTAGTTGGGATTGGCGAACTCAA
>DASQIV010000591.1:0-2211 GCA_035631415.1 Pseudoneobacillus sp.
AGCATTAGTACCTTCATTTACTATTTCCTTATTAACATCTTGTCCAAAGAATCTCAATTCCCTGATTTTTCCATCAAGGGTAACATCATTTGAAAAACATGCTCCTCCTTCAATAGTATTAAAAATTTTTGTACCATGGAAACTTGTAGTAGAGATGTCACCATATTCAAAAATTGACTTACCTTTATATTCAACATGCATTGCATGCGCAGCATCATAAATGACTTTAAGATGGTATTTTTTTGCAATTTCATCAATTCTATCTGTATTGCACGGGTTGCTAAAAACATGTACACCTAAAATCCCTACTGTATTATCGGTTATCTTTTCTTCAATTTTATTTTCATCAATATTAAGTGTATATGGATTAATATCTACAAATACGGGTTTACATTTTTCCCAAATAACGGAACTTATTGTTGCAATAAATGTAAAAGGAGTTGTAATAATCTCACCTTGCAAATTAAGAGCTTTAATTGCCAACTGAATGGCCAAAGTTCCATTTGATACGCAAGCTATATGACGGACCTTCAATAATTCTTTTAATTTTTTTTCCAAATCCTGAACCATAGGACCATTGTGAGTAACAATTCCACTCTTCCATATTTGCTCAAGATATATTTCATATTCCCCTAAAGGAGGGAAAAACGGTCTAGAAACATGAATTTGTCTATCCAATTTTAGATACCTCCCGAATTTCATCAACTAGTCTTGCCTGATTTAATAACATTGAATACTCGATATCATAGTCATAACTTCTCAAACTGTTATAAAAATGATTTAAAATACGAATAAAATGATTATCTGAAGGTAATTTCTTATGAATATTCTCCCCTGGTATTTCTATGAACAAATCCGAAAAATATCCTGGTGGTGCCGTAAATGCTCTATCCAACACAACTTTCCCTTTAGTACCTAAAATTTCATATGAACATTGATAAAAGTTATCTAATCCATAGGAAATTTGAGCTTGGATTCCATCTTTATTTTCTAAAGTTGCACTTCCAAACATATCTACTTCAAAACCGGGAACATAATTCATCTTTGCTGATTTTACTATTAACTCTTGTCCTAGTAAGATCTGAGATATCTTAATTGGGTAACCACCAGTATCTAATAATGCACCACCACCTAATATTTTGTTATATCTAAAGTTATCGTTATTTAATTTTGGGATTGCAAAAGTTGCTCTTACTAATCTTATATCCCCAACAGCATCGTTTAAAATACTTTTTACATATGTATGTTGTGAATGGTATTCAAACATATAATTTTCTTTTATTAATAATTTCCTATGCTTTGCAATGCTAATCATTTTTTTCACTGATTGCAAACTTGTGCTGGAAGGCTTTTCTATTAATACATGCTTATCCTTTTCTAAAGATTTAATGACCCATTCTTCATGAAGTCCAGGGGGAAGTGGTATGTAAACCACTTCAATATCGTCTCTATTGAGTAAGTTCTCATAACCTAAAATACCTTCACAGTTAAATTTGTTAGAAAAGCGTTCTAATTTTCCTAAATCTTCTCCTCTACTTGCGATTGCTATTAACTCGTAATTTAAATTTTCTATTATTGCAGGTATTACATATCTTTCAGCGATACTTGCACAACCTAATATTCCAATTCTAACCTTTGCCATACTTAATCTCCTAATTTTATTAAGGTAAATAGATTTCTTGCCTGTATATTTACAAAATTATCCGATTGAATAAAATAATTAAGTTGCCCTAATGTTACCCAGAAATATTCATTATTGACATTAATACTATTGAAATCTTCATCAGCTTGAATTATCAGATACAGATTTTGTTCATGATAGAATCTACCACCCTCTTCAGAAAGTAGAGATGTATTAACAATATTGGTTCTCTCTTTATATTTTCTTATTAAATAATTCTTTATTTCATCGTTATGTATAACATCGAGTTCACTTTTCGCAATATGCATACTTGCTCCGATTTCAACTCCATCATAAATACCATATTCTTTTGTGAGTCTAATCAAAAAATGCGGGACTCCGTTTATTTTCTTCATTAAGAATATTATTAGTTCCATATCCTTTGGTTTTAATAATGGTTGATCCCAACGAGTAACCTCTCTCCCTTCAATTTCAATATCACAGAATAATACTTCAAAGCTTTTTTCACTTTTATTAAATACTCCATCATCTGATATATTCCAGGAAGAAAGATCCGTTAAGCTTTTCTT
>DASQIV010000592.1:0-2059 GCA_035631415.1 Pseudoneobacillus sp.
AATGCGGTATGTCCAGGGTGGGTACGGACTGATATGGGTGGTCCTCATGCTTCCCGTAGTGTAGAAGATGCTGCTAAATCGATATTGTGGCTTACAGAGCTTGATGAAAATGGACCAAATGGAGAATTTTTTAGAAATGGATTAAACATAAACTGGTAAGTACTTTTCATATTTCAAAAAACGAAACGAGGGTATCGATGTCACAGTATCATTCTTTACTTGAATCTCTACTAAAGGTTACTCCTATATTCCAGTCTGCCATACCAACAGACACCTCCATTGCCATTGGGGATCAAGAGAAAATTATTGCCTATTTTCCAGGTGAAAAAATAAACCTTCAACTAGCTCCAGGTATGCAAATAAAACCCGGCACACCGGCTGATACAGTTTTAAAAAAGGGAGAATCGATTAGGACAATCGTACCTGCAAGTTTGCATGGAATAGAGTTCACTGCTAATTTACTTCCTTTAAAAGATGAGAACGGACAGGTGATTGGGGTAATGTCACTTGGTATAATGCATCAAAATGAAGAAGCATTATTAAAGATTTCAAATGAATTGACCGATTTTTTGGATTTGGTTAATGAAAATGTAGGTAATGTCTCAAATGGGGCTTTCTCTCTTTTTTCATATACTAGAGATCTAATACACGCCTCCGAAGAAGCAAGCAAACAGGTGGAAAAAACTACAGAGGTCTTAACTTTTATCAAACAAGTAGCAAATCAGACTAATCTTCTAGGACTTAATGCGGCAATTGAAGCAGCAAGGGCAAATGAATATGGAAAAGGATTTAATGTAGTGGCAAATGAAATTCGAAAACTTTCCCAACATACACGTTCCTCTACAGAAACCATTCAAGACACTCTTGAGAATATAAGAGAATCTATGGAGAGTATTAACAAAATGGTACAAAAAATCTCGAATGTGGGCGAAATTCAGAAAGAAAACATTAAACATATTCACGAATCAGTGGAAGAAATACATCATATGTCAAAGAGGCTTAATGAATTTGCTAATCTCATTTAGCTTTGAATAGGTCGTAACATTTTATAATAAAAGGGGAATTATGAATGGAGAATAAAATTTGTTTAATCACAGGTGGAAATTCAGGCATTGGCAAAGCAACAGCACTTGAACTAGCGAAAATGGGAGCAACTGTTGTGATCCTTTGCCGAAGCAAAGAAAGAGGAAATGAAGCCGTAAAAGATATTATAGAAGCGTCTGGAAACCAAAATGTACATTTGATTATTGCAGACCTTTCCTCTCAAAGAGTGGTTCGTCAAGCAGCGGACGAATTTAAAGGCAAGTTTAATAAACTAGATGTATTGATTAATAATGCAGCTGTTTTCTTACCTACTAGATCTGAGACGGAAGATGGAATTGAGACTACTTTTGCTACCAACTATTTATCTCACTTTTTGCTTACCCATCTTTTACTTGACTCGTTAGAAGCAAGTGGTGAAGGTCGGATTATCAATGTTGCATCAAAGCATAATGGTATAAAAATGAATTTTGATGATTTAATGGTGAAAAATAACTATAAATTTTATAAAGCAGTCGGACCTACAAAGCTTGGGTTGATTCTTTTTACAAAAGAGCTGGCTAAAAAACTGGAAGGAAAACCAATCACTGTTAATAGCCTTCATCCAGGGATTATTAAAACAAATATCATGCATCAGTTACCGTGGATTTTCCGAGGTATTTTTGGATTAATGTCGGCTAAAACTGAAAAAGGATCTAAAACTCCGGTTTATCTTGCCACATCTCCGGAGGTAAAAGGAGTTAGTGGTCAATTTTTTAATAACTGTAAAATAGAGAAGACAATAGGGGAAGCAAACGATACTAAAGCGGCCAAACAATTATGGGATATCAGTATGAGCTTGTTAAGACCTGGTATCTTAGACTAACATTTGTCATTTGATTGTACAAACAAATAAAAAAGGATGGTTAAAATGAGATATAAATTACTTGGAAAAAGCGGTTTAAGAGTGTCAGAACTTGCACTTGGAACAATGACGTTTGGGGAAGACTGGGGATTTGGAGCAAATATAGAAGAGAGC
>DASQIV010000593.1:0-11085 GCA_035631415.1 Pseudoneobacillus sp.
ATCCAAGTGGAGTAAACATAGGTGATTCCGAGAAAATTTATGAAGAACAAAAAATAAAGAATACAATCGATACTTTTCATCATTGATAACTTGTTAACAGCAGGTGTTTTGTGCACCTGCTGTTCATTTTTCAACCATGAAACTCACTCTATAAATTACTCATTCCAATGGTTTTATGGAATAGTTAGTAATAGTCCCTATAATAATACTTGGATTGATGAGGGATTTACCGACTTTGAAACTCACCTTTATTTTATAGATCGAAAAGGTCAAAGTGAGGAGACAGTATATGGGTTTGCATTAACTAGAATAAAGCAAGATGAACAACATAAAATGTTGAAACCTGCTCATTTGCCTATAAGCGAATATAAGACTGGTGGATTTTCTAGCGCAAATTACAAGGTTCCGACTGTTAAGTTATGGGAAATTTCGGGACATGATGCAAAGAAAGCTTTATCTTTCTTAAAAACTTATATACGTACATATGCCTACCAAGAAGTAGATGCACATGAATGGTTTCGATTTGTTTAAACCTATTTTCATATTGAAGACCCATCTGTACTTACAGAATGGATTGCAGTTGATTAGTTATTTTAAAAGGCGGCCTTTATTTATTAAAATATTCTAATTCAGTTTTTTAATAAACTGCTCTTTTTTACGATAAACCATGCCATCCGCTGTAGCTATTAAGTCGCCGTCTTGATTAAGAACAATCATTCGATATAGTCCTAGCTTTGGATTTTTGGAGACTTCCTCTGCGGTTGCCGTTAATGTATCTCCCAGCTTTCCAGCTTTCATATAATTCATGTTTACATTGATCCCTACTGCGGTTTGTCCATAGGAATTACTTGCAATGCCAAAGGCAACATCCGCTAAAGAGAAGATTAACCCACCATTAGCAGAGCCATGAAAGTTTAATAAATGTTCCTTTATTTTCACTGTCACCATAGCTCTTCCCTCTTCTATCTTTTTAACTTCAATACCTAAAAACGCTGCATACGGATCAGCTAACACTCTATCTTTAATAGCTTCATTCAATTTAAAGCACTCCTTTTATAGACAAAAAGCTGACGCAAGAAATGGTCAGCCACTTTTATCACATTAAAAAATTTACAATAGATCTTCAATTATACTTTCATCGATGTATGATCATGATTCACGATTCGTACAGCTTTCCCTTCCGATCTTGGAACAGACCTCGGCTGTAAGATATTTACGTCAACATGGACCAAACACTGGTTTTTAATTAAATTTTGGATTTGCTTTTTTAAATTGGTGATCTTGCCATGATTCATGTCACCTTGGATTTCGTTGAATAGTTCTTCAGTCACTTCAACTTGGAGTTCGATTTGTTGAAGACTTCCCTTTTTAAATAAGTGAAGCTGATAATGTGGTTCAATTTCTTTTACAGTAAGTAAAAAATGTTCAATTTCTGAAGGAAAAACATTAACTCCTCGGACAATCAACATATCATCAATTCGACCCTTGACACGTGACATTCTAATAGTTGTTCGACCGCATTTACATGGAGTTCGATCTATCGAGCCGATGTCCCCTGACCGATAGCGGATAATCGGGAATGCTTCTTTTGTTAAGCTGGTAAAAACAAGCTCGCCATCCTCTCCCTCCGGAACTGGCTGAAGGGTGTGAGGATCTATTACTTCAACAAGAAAATGATCTTCTGCAAGATGAAGTCCATCTTGTGCTTCATGACATTCCATCGAAACACCAGGTCCCATAACTTCACTTAGTCCGTATATATCACAGGCTTTCAAATCGAACTTTTGCTCTATAGTACGACGCATTTCCTCAGACCAAGGTTCTGCCCCCAAGATGGCATATTTTAATGAAGTACGTTTAGGGTCTTTACCTTGATCCTCCATACGTTCCCCGATATTTAATAAATAAGAAGGTGTACAGCAGATAACGGTCGGTTTGAAATCTTCAATTAGAGTGATTTGGCGGTCTGTGTTTCCCCCAGAAACAGGAACCGTAGCCATCCCCAACTCTTCTCCTCCGTAATGTAACCCTAATCCACCTGTAAAAAGTCCGTAGCCGTATGCATTATGTAAAATTTCTCCTGGCTGACCTCCTGCAATGCTAATGGCACGTGCAACAAGCTCAGACCAATTTTTAATATCCTTTTTAGTATAACCTACAACTGTAGGCTTTCCGCTTGTTCCAGAAGAGGCATGAATGCGTATAACTTCGTTTTGATTGACAGCAAAAAAGCCAAATGGATAATGATCTCTTAAATCTTTTTTGATTGTAAACGGAAGTTTGATGATATCCCTGATTGATTCAAGATCTTCAGGTTTAACAGCTAAATCGTCGAATTTCTTCTTATAAAATGACACTTTCTCGTATACTCTTTGAACCGTTTCTTGAAGTCTTGTTAATTGAAGTTGTTCCATTTCCTCTCTGGAAGCGGTTTCAATTTTATAAAAAATCATGAATCATATCCTCCTAACTAAGTTAGATTTACGATAGAAACATATAACGATTATTTACCGAGGTGTCATTTTTTCATTCTGCTATTTAACACTAAATTTAACTTGGAAATATGGGATTGTCAAACAATTTTCAAAATATTATTTATTTTCAATAAAACTAGTCTAATAGACACAGAAAACCCGAACTAGTTCTTTCTCAACGATTACACGGTCTTTAATTCACAATTTGGGGACCAGCCATCTAAAAGAGCAGCCATCTGACTAAATGGATGGATGCTCTCTCATTTCTTCTACTATATAACTAGCCCTCCATCGACACTCAAAATAGTTCCATTGATAAAGTTTGCATCATCTGACGCTAAAAATAGATAGGCTGCTGCAATGTCTTCAGGTCGTCCTAGCTTACGTAATGGAGTTTTTGCTTCCATCATGTCGAGGATTTTTTGTGGTACCTTTGCCGTCATATCCGTAACCACAAAACCAGGCGCGACAGCATTTACTCGTATTCCTTTTGGACCAAACTCTTTAGCCCAGCTTTTAGTAAGACCGATAACTCCAGCCTTTGTTGCGGCGTAATTTGTTTGACCAACGTTTCCGTGGATTCCTACAACAGAAGATGCATTTAAAACCACTCCTGACCCCTGTTCAAGCATGGTTGGTACCACTTCTTTTGTACATTTAAAAACACCTGTTAAGTTAACAGAAATAACCTTTTCCCAAGAATCTTCATCCATTTTTGTAAGTAACCCATCAATTGTTATCCCTGCGTTATTTATTAATATATCGATTCGACCAAATGTATCAAGTACCCCTTGGACCATTGCTTTTACTTGGGCTGTTTCCGTGACATTTGCATGTAAAAACGTAACATGTCCATAACCTTCAAGCTCCTGCAATGCTATCTGACCAGCTTCCTGATTAAAATCACTTATAACAACCTTAGCGCCTTCTTGTAAAAATGTCTTTGCTGTTACATTACCAATTCCGTTCGCACCACCTGTAATTAAGGCAACCTTACCATCTAGTTTCATATGTAAACCTCCTCTAGTTATCTCAGTAAAAAACAAGAGGAAATAGAAATACATATTCCCCCCCATCTTTGCCTACTCTTTAAAATTACGCATATCGATTACACGCTTTGCTTTAAATTGAGTTCTTTCCAATTTGCCAAGAGCTAGCATTTCAATTTTAAAGGTTACACCACATTCTCTTTTAAGTTCTTTAGAAAGTTGTTCAATCAATTCTTTTTCACTGCGTGTTCCTAATGTTTCACATTGGACTGTTACTACGTCCATAATATGTTCTCGGGTTACAATCAATACAAATTCCTCACCAAGACCTTCAATTCGTCTGATTACGTTTTCCAGTAAGCTAGCATAAACATTTACCCCTCGAACGGTTACCATATCATCAATTCGTCCATAAATCCCTTTTGGTAATCGCGGATATACTCGCCCACATGAACAAGGCTCATCTGTCCAAGTCGTTAAGTCTCCTGACCAATACCGAATGACGGGTTGAGAGGTTCTTTCTAAAGGTGTATATACCGGTACACCCTCTTTACCGTATGGCACAAGTTTTTTCGTATGTTGATCAACGACTTCGGTATAGACGACGTCCTGCCATAAATGAACACCCTGACGATGTTCGCACTCGGTATTGCTCATCCAAGGTGTTACTTCTGCCATCGTACCTGAGTCAATACATATTCCACCGAATGTATCTTCAATTTTTTTCTTTGTAGCTGGAACACCTGCCCCCGGTTCACCAGAGAAAAACAAAATTCTAAAGCCAAATTCCTTAGGATCTACTCCCATCTCCTTTGCTTTTTCAGCAAGATAAAGGGCATAGGATGGAGTTCCATAAAAGACAGTAGGCTTTACTTCCTTCAACCAGGCTACAGCTTTTTCAGTTTGTCCCGCTTGTCCGGCTCCAAAGGGGAAGGTCTTAGCTCCTAAACGTTCAGCGCCAATTAAAGCACCCCAACTACCAATATATAAGCTGAGTGGGGAAGCGATAAACAAAAGATCATTCGGTCTCATACCAAAGCTCCACATGATTCGGGCATGCTGATGTGCAATCCGTTCCCAATCTTCCTTACCAAAGGAGAATACTGTAGGTTTACCAGTTGTTCCGGATGTCCCCTGAATCCGATGAACTTCAGAATAAGGAATACAAACATTGGAACCAAATGGTGCATATTCCTCTAAATCTTCTCTTATTTCAGCTTTAGTCGTAATAGGAACCTGGTCAAAGTCTTTTAAACTGTTTATATCGTTTGGATGAAAGCCAATTCTACCCCATTTACGTTGATAGAAACCCGAATTCTCGTATGCGTAATGCAGTACATTTTTAACCTTTGAAAAAATTAATTCATCTAAGTCCTCTTTTGATGCTGTTTCAATCTCTTTATACCAGTAATTTTCATTGGAATCAGGTAGATAAGTACGATCATATTGTGGTGGCCACTGCTTGAGTAAAGAAG
This sequence comes from Pseudoneobacillus sp., assembly GCA_035631415.1. Classification (GTDB taxonomy): domain Bacteria; phylum Bacillota; class Bacilli; order Bacillales; family Cytobacillaceae; genus Pseudoneobacillus. The sequence goes on from DASQIV010000593.1 coordinate 4,939, forward strand.
TTTTCAGCATATTTGGTTCCCCCATTTTTGGTTTTATAGAAGGCTGCTAAAAATTTACATAACAACCTTCTCCTATATGTTCTCTTAAGCTATCGTTTGATTAACATTTGAACGGATAAAGTTTGCGATGCTTTCTATTCGGGTTTCTGGACCAAACACTTCTGCAATTCCCGCTTCCTTTAGTAACGGGATATCATCCTCCGGAATAACTCCACCCATAATTATCAACGAATCAACACCCTTTTCCCTTGCAATTTGAACGACCTTAGGCCCTAATGTTAAATGGTTTCCACCAAGGGTACTAAGACCAATCACGTCCGCACCTTCCTGAATCGCGGCATCAACAATTTGTTCAGGAAACTGATTACCTAAATAGACAACCTCCATCCCTTCATCTCGGAGCATACGAGACACAACAAGTGCACCTCGCCAGTGGATATCTAACCCTAATTTTGTCATGACTACTTTTATATGCATGAAGAAATCCTCCTTTATTTTTAAAAAATTAATCCATATCTTAAGCTAATGGGAACTGCCATAGGCCAAATTCTTCACGGAATACCTCTTCGATTTCCCCTAATGTTGCATATTCTAATACTGCATCTTTAATATAAGGCAATAAATTCACATCTTCGTGGCATTTTTGTCTTAGTACGTTTAGTGCTTTTTCTACTTTTTCTGAATTTCTCTTTTCACGTAGCTTTTTTAACTTTTCTTTTTGGCGGCTTTCAGCTGTATCAGGATATCTAAATACAGGTACCTTTGTTTGATCCTGTTCCGTCGGGAAGTAATTAAGTCCTACAATCTTGTGCTTTCCGCTTTCAATATCCTTTTGCATTTGATAAGCGAAGTCTGAGATTTCACGGTGCAGCCAACCTGATTCTACACAATCTACAATCCCACCTCTGGACTCGATTTCAGCAATATAATCGCGAATACGCTGAGCCATTTCCTGAGTTAAGTTTTCAACGAAATAGGAGCCTGCTAGCGGGTCAACAGTATTAACGACATTTGTTTCAGTTTGAATAATTTGTTGTGTACGAATAGAGATTAACGCAGATTCTTCTGTTGGTGCTGAATATGCTTCATCAAATGAGTCAACGTGTAAGGACTGTGCTCCACCAAGTACAGCAGCTAGACCTTGTATGGCAGATCGTGCAATATTGTTTAGAGGCTCTACCTTAGTCAAGGTAATTCCAGCTGTTTGTACATGGAATCTCATTAGATGAGATTTAGGATGCTGAGCATTAAAGCGATCCTTCATGACTTCGTGATATACCAGTCTTGAAGCACGACATTTTGCAATTTCTTCAAAGAAATCATTGAATAAATTCCAGAAGAAGGATAAACGTTTAGCAAAATCATCAATGTCGTTTCCTCTGCGAATCAATTCTTCTGATGTGGCGATCGCATTTGCAATTGCACATGCTACTTCTTGTACCGCAGTGGTTCCAGCTTCACGGAGGTTATATCCGTTGTAGCTGACTGGATTCCATCTAGGTAAATTTTTACTTGCATATTCAATTGCATCACATTGTAAACGGAAGGATGCTTTTGGTGGTAGCACCTCTAGTGAACTACCAATGGCCGTTTCCATTAAGAAGTCATTTTGATTCGTTCCAGATAGCTTTTCTAATGGAATACCCTTCTTTTCTGCCATTGCCGCAAACATTGCCATCACAACCACAGTTGTACTAGGTAAGTGTGTGACGATATTACTGGAAATTTCATCAATCGGGATGCCTTCATATAAAGCTTCAATATCTTCAATTGAATCAATAGCTACCCCAGCAGCACCTACGTGTCCTTCTGCTTCGGGATCATCGGAATCATATCCGCGAATGGTTGGAAGGTCTAATACAACACTAGTTCCAGTGGCACCATTTTTTAATAAAAACTTAAAGCGTTCATTTGTATCTTCTGGAGTTCCGTAACCGGCAATTTGGCGTACGGTAAATAATCTTCCGCGATACATGTTAGGGTAAACACCACGAACATATGGGGCTTCACCTGAAAAACCAATATCGTTTTGATAATCAAGATCCTTTACATCATCGGGAGTATATAGAAGTTTAATAGGAATACCAGAATCAGAGTAATATTCCCCTTCACCGTCTTTTCCTTTTACCGTCTGTTCTTCCCATCGTTTCTTTTGCGCTTCAATTTCTTGGATAACCTCTTGATCAAATAATTTCCCTGTTTTGTTTGTTGTTTTTTGTGCCATATTAGCCTCCAAATTGAAATGAATTTTTATTAGCTATTAAACTATTTACAATTTCATGAGAAATCGTAAAAGGATCACTCGTTCCATTTTTAACGTCTTGAATCTTTTTCTGAAGCGATTCATCACTTTTAATCTGTTGTTCAACTTCATTGGAAAGTAGGCTTTGAATCATGGTATGTAATCTAGTAATGTTTCTTAATTGCCGTTTTTCTTTCCAGAGACCAGATGTTTGTAAGTAGGTTTTATGGGTCAACATTTGTGTAATTAATTCTGAAATACCTTCCTCTTTGGTTGCGACAGTTTGAAGAATAGGAGGAACCCAGTCGATTTTGCAAGATTCCCTGACCATTAAATTCAAGTCCTTCACACTTTGGTCAGCGCCAGGACGATCTGCTTGATTAATGACAAAAATGTCGGCGATTTCCATAATTCCAGCCTTTAAGGTTTGGAGCGTATCTCCTAAGCCTGGTACATTCACTAATAGCACCGTATCGGATACCTCCAATACATCAAATTCAATCTGACCAACCCCGACCGTTTCTATTAAAATCATATCCATGTCATAAGCATCCAGTACTTGAACGATATCTGCAGTTGAAGATGCTAATCCGCCAAGATTTCCCCTGGTCGCTAGACTTTTAATAAAAACGTTAGGGAGTTTGGCTAACTCTTGCATTCTAATGCGATCTCCTAACAGTGCACCTTGTGTAAAAGGACTTGTAGGATCCACACAAACGACTGCCAATTTCAAACCGTCGACGGCAAGTTCTTTACAAAGCTTACTTACTAAAGTGCTTTTTCCTGCTCCTGGTGGGCCTGTAATCCCGACGATATGTGCCTTCCCTTTTCGTGAAGAACTTTGTCTCAGAATCTCAAAACTTAATGGTGTTTCATTCTCCACCTCCTTAAGCAACTTGCCTAAAGAAACGGGATCTTTTTTGTTGAAATATTCCGATATTTCCTTCAACAAAACCACCTCCTTCATTCTGTTTGAATTGAATCTACATGTAACAATCCAATTTCTGCTTTCGCTACAGTTAAATGATCTGACATGATTTGCTGTGCTTTCAAACTATCATTTACTTTAATTGCCTCATAGATGGACCAATGCTCTTCCTGAAATCGTTTTAATATCGCAGGAGAAGTGGCAAGCTCACTTCTTGTTGTCCGAATCTGTTCACTTAGTAAATCGGAAATAACCTCTACTAAGATTAAAAGCATTTTATTTTGAGAGGCTCTTACAATCGATTGGTGAAATAAGAAATCAAAGTGGGCTTGAGCTTCTTCGTCCCCTTTTATAAAATGATGATCCATGTCAAGGAGAATATGTTTCATTTCCTCTAAATCTCTTTCTGTTCTTCTTGATGCGGTAAACTGAACGGCAGCTGTTTCTAAAATGGTACGTACTTCAAATAATTCATTTGTATCAAGACCACGAGAGATGGCCACTAATGACATAATGCTTTTTAGATTTTCAGGGTTTGCTTGCTTGATGACAGTTCCTTCTCCTGATTTGCCTTCAATGATCCCTAATACACTAAGAACCTTGAAAGCCTCTCTTAATGAGGATCGGCTAATTCCCATCGATTCGGACAGTTCAATTTCATTTGGAAGCTTTTGGCCAACCTTTAATTTTTTTGTTATTAATAATGATTTAATTTGATCTAATACTTCTTCAAACTTCTTTTTCTTTCCGATCACTTTAAACATAAAATCCCTCTTCTATAACGATTTATCATTCTATGAATCTATAGGTTATGCAACCATTCCAACGGATATTGTCTGATTGTCTGACAATAGGATTAAATCTATGAGCAGTAAGAGATTTCTCTCCTTATATGATCAAAGGCAGTTGAAAGATGTTTGGTTACCATTGCTGGTGAGCAGCCCATTATTTTGGAAACCTCTGTTTTGCTAAATCCTTTGAAATAATGAAGGTCAATGACTTTACGTTGCTTCTCATTTACGTAATCTAAGTACATTTTTACCAAAATATGATTAATAGCTTGATCTTCAACACTTTGAGCTTTCACTCTGATTTGCTGAAATGGCTGGATAACCATTTGATTGCTGTCATGTCTTGTGCTTTCCTGATAAATGATTTCTTGCATCCCATAAACAAGATCAAACGCATCATCTTTGTCAATATCAAAATAGTCCATTGTTTCACGTATGGTTGGATCTGTTTGATTCTGAATCCAGAACTCCTCATGGAATTTTCTATACTTTGGATATAGCTCCCGTATTCGCTGAGATATAACGATCATGTTGGAGTCGTTAGAACGGGAGAAGTTTCTTAACTCGCCTTTAATGTTTAGAAAGGCATATCTTACCCATTCTTTTGGTGAAAGCTCCAGGTCCAGTTTTCTAATGGAATTAAATAAACCAATATACGAGGCCTGTAAAAGGTCTTCCCACTCTACTTTGTTTACAGCCATAAACTTAGCAGGATTTTTTGTATATTCTTTTATCACATACTTTACAAATTTGAAAGCCTCGTTACTTTGAATGATGTCATTTAGAAACTGTTCGTTTTCCTTTGCAATCTTCAAGGTACCTTTATTCATTAGGAACATGGTTTTCACTCCTATTTATTCAAAAAATGGTAAAGAGATGTGGGTTTCTCGCCACTGTTAATGTTGAGAGGGTAGCAGTACTTGCCGCATCTCTTGACCAAATAGCGATTAATCTAAAACTTGTTTAGCTGATACCATAAAACGAGTTAGAATGGCACCCATGAGTGCAAGTGCTGCACCTAAAAATAGAACGTACTGCCAAGAGCCTAATGCAATGATCAGATATCCTGTCAGAGCTGGGGCAATGATTCCAGCAACGGTGCCAGAAGTATTCATGATGCCAGATAATGTTCCAGCTGTTTTTGGCCCAATGTCAATGGGCAATGTCCAGAACATTGTAAAATTCAGACCCAAACAAGTGACGGATAAAGTGATATAAGTAAGGGCTGCCCATTCATTAGGTGTATATGCACCTAACGCCATAAATATGGCTGTTCCTAGGAAAGAAATATAGATTGGAATTCTTCTGGCTGTCGTTAAGGAATATTTTTTCGCTAGATAATCGGATAGAAACCCTGCAAGATTCATGGCTATAAAGGCTCCTAACCATGGAAGTGCTCCGTATATCCCCACCTTCAACATCGTAAATCCACGAGCTTTCATAAAGTAGGCAGGTAGCCAAGTTAAATACAGATACCAATTGTAATTTTGAAAAAAGTAAATTAACGTAAGTCCCCATACTTCTTTGATACGTAACATTCTTGTCCACGGTATTTTAAATTCTTTCGTTCCCTTAGCTGGTTTATCAAGTTCCATTTCCGCTAATTCTTCTTTTGTAATAAATGGATGATCCTTCGGGTTATCTGTTGCTACTTTTAACCAGACAATTGCCCAAATAATTCCTATCGCTCCAAAAACGTAAAAAGAAGCATGCCAACTAAATTTAGTCGTCAACCAAGTCGTGATAGGAGCAGTAATCATAACCCCTATAGCCATTCCTGACATATTTAGGCCTTGCCAGCGTCCTCTTGTGTGGATTGGTGACCATTTGGATACAACAGAAGTGTGAGATGGGAAATTAACCGCTTCCCCTACTCCTAATAAAAATCGAATGACTAAAATGGATGCAAAGCTCCATGCTAATGGGGTAGCAATCGTGAAAATAGACCAGATAATAACTCCAAGGGCTAGAAACTTAACTCCACCCCATTTATCTGACATCCAGCCTGCAGGGATACCTAGTAAGAGATAACCAACGAAAAATGCCGAAGCTAAAAGACCAAATTGCTGCTCGTTCCAACCAAATTCATCCATCATCGTAACTGCAACAATGGAGATATTAGAACGATCCGTATATGCTAGAACTGTACTTAAAAAGATAAGAATCATAACAAGCCAACGAGCTTT
>DASQIV010000594.1:0-7666 GCA_035631415.1 Pseudoneobacillus sp.
AATAATTGTATTTGGGTTTGTAATAGATTGACGTTTAGCAACTTCACCAACTTGGCGCTCACCATTTTTAAACGCAACAACAGAAGGTGTTGTACGGTTTCCTTCTGGATTTGGAATTACCTTTGGTTCTCCACCTTCTAAGACAGACACGCATGAGTTTGTTGTACCTAAGTCTATACCAATAATTTTGCTCATGAATTAATCCTCCTCATTTTATATGTAATAATCTCTATTGACTTACCTTAACCATTGAAGGACGAATAACTCGATCCTTTAACTTGTATCCTTTTTGGAACTCTTCTAATACCATTCCAGGAGCTGATCCTTCTACCTCAACTTGCATAACTGCTTGGTGTAAATATGGATCAAATTCCTGTCCAACCGCTTCGATTGGTTCGACACCTTCTCTTTTGATAGCTTCTAGCAAGCTACGATAAATCATCTCCATACCTTGAAGTAAGGATTTGGCTTGATCGTGATCAACTTGTGCCTGCAATGCTCTTTCGAAGTTATCCAATGCTGGTAAAAGATCTGTAATGATATTTTGTGCTCTATATTTTTGGGTCGCTTCAAGATCCATTTTTGTACGGCGACGGAAATTATCGAAATCTGCTTGTAAACGAAGATAACGGTTGTCAGACTCTTCAAGCTTTGCAACTAATTCTTCCACTTGCTTTGCTTGAGCATTTTCCTCTGCTACCTCTTCTTCTCCAAAAACAGGTTCAACTGTTTCATCTACTTCTTCTTGGATTTCTGGATTTGTTTTTGTTTCTTCTGATGCCAACTTACTCACCTCCCTTAAAGATTAACTGGTTGCTTAAATAGTCTTCGCGTGAAAATGGGAGAGCTTGATGCCCACCCTTACTCAATATTTCCACGCCTAGTTATTTTGATACAGTTTCGTTAGAACTGTAGTTAAATCTCTGCTTACAAATTGCAGTAAGCTAATTACTCTCGAATATTCCATTCTAGTTGGTCCTAGGACAGCAATCGTACCTAGCTTCTCATCACCTATGGAATAAGTAGCCGTAATTAAACTACAATTTTCCATCGCAATATTATTATTTTCCCTTCCGATTTTCACATGAATTCCGGACTGGTTTTGACGAATAAACTCATATATCCACTGTTCTTGCTCCATCATATTGAGTAAGCTTTTGACTTTTTCAATATCATGAAATTCAGGTTGACTGAGCATATTTGTTTTGCCGCCATAAAACAATTTTTCATGAGGTGATATCTTCAAAACATCAGCAAATGTATTTATGAATAAGTCATAGTTTTGAATATGCTGGTGCAATAAAACGGCTACTTCCTTAAAGATTTTATCAGCCAGGTTCACGATCGGAACTCCTACTAATCGATCATTTAAGATATTCACCATTTTTTCTAATTCATTAATATTAATAGACCCAGGAAGATGGAACATTCTGTTTTCAACATGACCTGTGTCTGTGATAATAATGGCAACAGCAGTATCTTGATTCAAAGGAACTATCTGTATTTTCTTTAACTTATTCACATTTACTGCAGGACCTAATACAATCGAAGTGTAATTAGTAATTTCCGATAAAATTTTCGCTGATTTTTGAACAATTTTTTCTAGTTCATAAATCTTTTCTTCAAAAATAGATTTAATTTTTCCTACATCTTGTTGATTCAATACTTGCGGAGAAACTAAATGGTCTACATAGTAGCGGTATCCTTTTTCAGATGGAACCCGCCCTGATGAGGTGTGGGTTTTTTCAATGTACCCCAACTCTTCTAAATCAGCCATTTCATTCCTAATTGTGGCTGAGCTAAAGGAGATTTCTTTCTTTTTCGACAAGCTTCTGGATCCAACAGGTTGAGCAGATTGGATAAAATCATCTACAATAACTTGTAAAATCAGCAATTGACGATCTGTAAGCACATATATCACCTCTGTTAGCACTCACCATTAACGAGTGCTAATTCTAATAATAAATTATCAAAAAGATTGGTCAGAGTCAATAATTACACACCAAGGAAATATTGAAAAACTTCATTTCCTAAAAATCTACCTTGTTTCGTTAAAAAGATTGAGTCTTCATCGATTATGATCCATTTTCTTTCCTGTAATTCCTTTAATTGCTCTGAAAAGTATGAAACAGCAGAAACCCCAAATTTCTCTTCAAATCGTGAAATGCTAACCCCTTTTGTTTTTCTTAATCCCAAAAACATTTCTTCTTCCATTTGTTCTTGTTTCGTAACAAGATGATTCTCTAAAAGCGGAAGTTCGTTATTTGAAATTGGGTCCATATACTTTCTTAATGGACCATAGTTTGCCCTTCGATAACCATTGACATAACTATGTGCTCCTGCGCCAAATCCATAGTACCAATCATTGTTCCAATACGTAAGATTATGTTTACTCTCAAAACCTTCTTTTGAGAAATTGCTGATTTCATATTGTTGATATCCATTTTGCTCCATCTTATCTATTAATAACCCATACATTTTCGCATCCATATCTTCACCGACAAGTGGAAGCTTTCCTTTTCGCATCAAATTATAGAAAACAGTTTTGGGTTCTATAATTAGGGAATATCCTGAAAAATGAGGAATATTTAACGAAAATGCCGTCTCTAATGTTTCCTCAAACTGTGTTAATGTTTGTCCTGGTAATCCATAGATTAAATCAACGCTTATATTTTCAAATCCAGCCATTTTTGCCCATTCTATAGATTGAAAAACATCGGATGGGCGGTGTGTTCGACCTATTCTTTTTAATAAATCCTCGTTAAAAGTTTGTACCCCAAAGCTGATACGATTGACACCAGCATCTTTTAAAATCTCGAATTTTTTTAAATTTAGATCTCCAGGATTGGCCTCAAACGTAAATTCTGTTTCTTGATCATATGGCAATTGGTTTTGAATCATTTCACATAAAAGAACTAATTGAGATTCCGATAACGCCGTTGGAGTTCCTCCACCTACAAAAATAGTTTGAAGTTTTTGAGATGGTACTTCCTTTAAAGTTAAAATGATCTCATTTTCTAACGAGTTTAAATATTCATTAACCGGTTGGTCTTTTAGGAAAAATTTATTAAAATCACAATAATGGCAGATTTGCTGACAGAAAGGGATATGGATATATGCTGCATGTATCATTTCAATTCAGTCCTTTTTGATTAATAAAAAGAGGCTAGATGCTTGTTTCCAAGCTCCTCTAACCTCATAAATATAGAAAAAATACTATTTTTTCGTGTTGTTATCATCCATCTTAAGAACGGCCATAAACGCTTCTTGAGGAACCTCAACCGATCCAACTGACTTCATGCGTTTTTTACCTTCTTTTTGTTTTTCTAATAATTTACGTTTACGTGAAATATCTCCACCGTAACATTTAGCCAAAACGTTTTTACCCATAGACTTAATGGTTGAACGAGCAACAATTTTTTGACCAATAGCTGCTTGGACGGGAACCTCAAATTGTTGTCTTGGAATAAGCTCTTTTAGTTTCTCAACAATAATTTTTCCTCGTTCGTATGCAAAATCATTATGAACAATAAAGCTTAGAGCATCCACTTTTTCAGCATTTAGAAGAATATCCATTTTTACCAGCTTAGATGGTTTATATCCAATTAACTCATAATCAAATGATGCATACCCTTTTGTACTTGATTTTAACACGTCAAAGAAATCATAAACAATTTCAGCAAGTGGAATTTGATACACGATGCTGACACGATTTTCATCCATGTATTGCATATCAACGAAAATCCCACGCTTCGCTTGACAAAGCTCCATAATCGCTCCGACGAAATCATTTGGAGTCATCATCGTTGCTTTTACATACGGTTCCTCAACACGATCAATTTTCTGAGGATCAGGCATGTTTGACGGGTTATCAACGTTAATTTCAGTACCATTGGTCATTACAACATGGTAAATAACACTTGGTGCAGTCGTGATTAAGTCAATTTTAAATTCACGTTCGATACGCTCTTGTATAATCTCCATATGGAGTAAACCTAAGAATCCACAGCGGAAACCGAATCCTAATGCTTGTGATGTTTCAGGTTCGAATTGTAAGGCAGAATCATTTAATTGTAGCTTCTCAAGTGCTTCACGCAGGTCATTGAATTTAGCAGTATCTATCGGATAAAGACCACAATAAACCATTGGATTCAACTTACGGTAACCTGGAAGTGGTTCAGTGGCACCATTTTTAGCATTTGTAATGGTATCCCCTACACGAGTATCCCCAACATTTTTAATCGCAGCAGTTAGGTAACCAACATCGCCGACTGTTAGTTCATCCCGTAATGTTGCTTTAGGAGTAAATACTCCAAGCTCAATTACCTCAAATTCTTTTCCTGTAGCCATCATTTTGATTTTGTCCCCTACTTTTACGCTACCTTCAGTCACACGTATATAGGCAACTACACCACGATATGCGTCATATAAAGAGTCAAAAATAAGTGCTTTTAATGGGGCATCCGGGTCACCTGTTGGAGGTGGAACTTGTTTTACAACTTGTTCTAGGATGTCTTCAATTCCAATCCCAGCCTTTGCTGAAGCTAAAACAGCTTCAGAAGCATCAAGTCCAATCACTTCTTCAATTTCATGACGAACTCTTTCTGGATCTGCACTTGGTAAATCAATTTTATTAATTACAGGCAGAATCTCAAGATTATTGTCTAAGGCTAGATAAACGTTCGCTAACGTTTGTGCCTCAATTCCCTGTGCAGCATCAACAACTAAGACTGCCCCTTCACACGCAGCCAAACTTCGAGATACTTCATATGTGAAGTCGACATGACCAGGAGTATCTATTAAGTGAAAAATATATTCTTCTCCATCTTTGGCTTTGTATGTTAATTGTACAGCATTTAATTTAATGGTGATTCCACGTTCACGTTCTAGATCCATAGAATCTAGTAATTGATCTTTCATTTCACGGGAAGATAACGCATTTGTTTTTTCTAATATGCGGTCTGCTAGCGTAGATTTCCCATGATCTATATGTGCAATAATAGAAAAATTGCGGATTCTCGATTGTCTATTTAGTTTTTCTTCTCTATTCATTAAAAAGTTCCACTCCTACTTTATCGGGCAATATAAACTATTTTTGATTATATCAGTAGGTTTACGAAGATTCAATGATAAGTAAAACCAATAAAGTTCCATCAAAAAAACTGGTCCAACAATTTGAACCAGTCTTTCCTAATTTAGAACACTTTCGATTAATTTTTTCACACCATTGCTTATACCTGATGAAACCTTTTTACCTAAGTCCGAAAATAAATTATAGGCATTCATTTCCTCAAGCTTATGTTGTTTAGCTTCTAAATCATGACTAACATCTACTCCTAAAACAGAAGCTTGTAGGTTCCCCTCTTCTGTCGTTTTAAGAGATAAAGCGCTTTTAAATTTCGGATCCTCGTAGCCTTTCATTTTTTGTATACCGATATTAGCCTGCTGCATACCGAACAAGACCGAAAGAAACATGAGTGAGACTATTAAAACACTTTTCACCATAAAAATTTTCACATCAATCACCTTTCTTCGGTCATTATTCGTTAATGAGATTCCGTTTTTTGCTCAGTTGGTTTACTTACACTTTCCGCTTGCCAATAATACTCACTAAATATATCTGCTAATGCTTCTGCCGATCGATACAATTCTTCAAATGTATTATCAACCCCACCGAATTCGATCAAAATGGCTTTACCAGATAAATCTTGATTAAATTTTCCATTAGTTCCAGCACCTTGTTTCTCTATAACGGCACGGCTTATACCAGGATACTTTTTATTAAGTCTTTGATGAAGCTCCTTCGCCAATTGAAGGTTTTTTTCGTAATTACTGTGCTCAGCACCAATTACAAATGCTAACTTTGCATAGGATTTACCATTAATAGTGGCAGTTGTTACTTCTTTTCGATGCCCATCCCGATGGATATCAATAAAGTATTGCAATTCTCTGTTTTGAGCCATTGCTGCTTGCACCATCGGTCGAGATTCTTGGTAGGCCTGACCAAAAGTCATCTTCTTTTTATTCAAATTCCCCATAACATCCATTTTATCAACTTCAGTCCCGACCCCTTTTGATTCAAGGCTTTCCTTTAATTTGTCACCGATTTTGGTTACATTTACTTGGGAATGGTAGGCTCGGTCAGGATCCGTTTCTCCTTTTAAATACGGCAAATAAGACTCTCGATTATGCGTAAAGTAGAGATAAACCACTTTACGGTCCCCTGTTGTCATGCTTGGAGGGGGACTTGAATCCTGTCCATCTGGCTGCACATCATCTAAATTTTGAAGTGCTGCTTCACTTTCGGCTTTCATCACTTCTGTTGGTGGTGCAGATTCTACAGGCATATTTGTATAATTGACCCCTTCATCTGCCACTATTATTTTACTATCAAACACTGTAAATCCTGGCAATTCTCTTCCTAACAAACTTCGTGGGTCATCCAGATTGATATTGGTGGAAAGCTTTAAAAAAAGGCTAGTTAATTTTGGACCTTCTTCCTTATTTGGAAGAGCTCCTAAGAAATAATGGTTTTCCCACCCTAACACTTTATACAGAAGATCTCCCGTTAAATTATTTGCAGCATGATGAACTGAAGAAGAAGTGATTCGATATTGTGGCTTTAGAGATGTCAATAATCCACTTAAAGAAAAAACAAAAAATAAAAAGAGAATTAGCACTAATAGTAGTTTTAATAAGCTTGTCCCTTGAACCGAAATAAGCATCCCTGTGGACTTCGCATTCCTCATTTTCCCACCTCTTTTTGCAAGTCTACTAATTCATATGACTTTGCTAGAGATGGTAGAACTCTAATTTTACTTTATTTTGTATAATACCCAGTGTTATCTTGATTGACTGTTTTATGCAGTGCAGCATTTAAACCGTTCGCCACTAAATTAGCCATATCTTCAATAAATACGTCAACTTCTTTTGGAGTAACCATTAGATTATGTCCAAGTGGCGATAATACTTCATAAATAAGTTTACGTTTTTCGTCCTCAGGTAGAGTACCGACTATCCCTAAAAAGGTTTTTCGATGTTGTTCCTCGGGTAAATCCTCATCAGTTAATTTTTTTCTTCCACCAAAACTCATTCCTGCAGGCGCCAATGCCCGTGATGGACGATTTCCTTCCCTTAATTCTTTACCAAAATGTTTTAAGATAAAGTCAATCGTATCGCTCGTAATGGTGGCTGCATCTACAACTGTCGGAACGCCAATAGCAATGACAGGAACCCCTAAGGTTTGTTTGCTCAATTCTTTTCGTTTATTTCCAACCCCTGAACCTGGATGTATCCCTGAATCAGAAACTTGAATGGTTGAATTTACTCTCTCAATGGACCTTGAGGCTAATGCATCTATAGCGATGACAAAATCAGGTTTTGTTTTTTCAACCACTCCAAATATAATGTCACTTGTTTCAATTCCCGTAAGGCCCATTACACCTGGAGACAAAGCACTGACTGGACGATACCCTTCTTCTACACTTTCTGGTTGTAATTGGTAAAGATGTCTTGTAATTAATAAATTTTCACAAACTAGTGGCCCTAATGAATCAGGTGTTACATTCCAATTACCTAATCCTACAACTAAACAGGATGCATCGTCAGATATACCCATTTCTTTAATAAAACGCGAAAATTCAGTTGCGAATACTTTTTCCACTTT
>DASQIV010000595.1:0-6424 GCA_035631415.1 Pseudoneobacillus sp.
TTAAGCTCCCCAAGGTCCATTTGCAAATCGGCTGCTCTTAGCTTTCCGTTCACATCCTTCACAGGTTGAATCCCTGTGATGACTCCTGTAAAATGTGATGGGAAACTAATCACGATATCGTATTTTTCCATTGGATTTAACCCGTAAATGTTAAAGCTGCCATCTCGTTCCAAGCTCCAGCCAATGTCGGTTCTGTAGCCATCTAACATCCCCACTCTTGCCGCTTCACCAATACTGTAACCGCCTTTATTCGTATAGAAAACTTCTAAAACTGTACCATCTTTATCGCCATAGTTAATGTCTCTTCGAAGCTGACCATTTTCATCTAGAAGTGCCTCTGGTTTAATGAAACCGGAAATACTACCAGCTTGCGTATAGACTTCTACTGCTTTTTCACTGGCCATTAATGGTTTCATTTCTAGGTTCTTATTCGTGTAAGAGGACGGCGCTGCTTTGATTTGGTAATGTCCGATTTTTTCGATGTTGTCCTCGGCTGTAAAAATTAGCTTACCTGTCGGAATATTTCCGGTTACAGGAATTTCATCCTTTTTCGGTTTCTTATGTTCCTTAGGATTTTTCCGTAAGTCCGTCACCACTTTTACAGTCGTAAACTCCGTTCCTGCTTCATCCTTAAAGGTCTTCACTTTTTCAAATGTAGTAGTAACAGCTGGGAAGCCTGCCACTGGCTCTATTTTTGAAAGAGTTAGTGCTTGGGAAGGGTAGGAAACAAGATATTCTGCCCCAACCATATCCTTCACTTGGTTTGACTGAAGTGTCAGTTCGTACGATTTCCCTACCTCCACATCATTACCGCCAATCATTTCAACGGCAGTATTTTGAAGATATTGCACCTGATAGCTTTGTTCATTGGAATTGCCCGCTTTGTCTTTGACACGAAGCACAATTCGGCTCTCGCCATTTGGGAAAATGTTTTCCGGTAGATAGAATTCAATATGTCTTTGCGGAGTATCTTCTTCTTTTATCGTAAAGACATCTCCTTTAGAAAGAAGTTTATTGCTTGTATCATATAGCTCATATTCCATCGAGATTAAACCCCAATACCATGGGAATCCGATATAAAAATTATAGTCACGATAAATGAAGACTGCATCAGAAGTAATCATCCCATGAAGCTTATTTTCGCGGATTAATACCGTTTTCTGTCCAGATGAATTGGTTTCTTCGTTATCTACTTTAATTTCCGTTTTTTCGTTCGCTACAACGAAATAAATTTCATTGTAATGCCAGTTCCCATACTCGTCCTGCGCCTCTAATACGATGAAATAAACTCCTCCTGGTACGGTTCTTTGCTCACCCGAGTTCCAATCAGTAAAAGAACCATTCCAATTAAAGCTGTGGATTCCTTTTTTCAAATCATCACCGGTAAACTCTGTGATATCACCGTATACTTCTTCTTCTGTAAAGACATTCCATACGTACATATACGCATTTTTCATATCCATTAAATATTTATATTCAATGTTTGTCGATTCATTAATGCCGTCACCGTTTAACGATAGATACTTTGGCTCCGCGTCCAAATAAGAAATCGAATTCACTAGATTCACATTATTATAGACAATATACGGCAATTGAATTGGTTTTGCGTTTTCAGTGACTGGAGTTAAATAGATATAGCCATCGTAAATACCACTTTGGGCATCAGCAGGCATCGATATCGTCACAGTTAAGTCAGTCGTACCCGCAGCCGGAACGGTCACTTCCTGTTGATCCAGTGTTAATACTGCAGAATATTCCGCTGCACTTGCAATGGATGGAACTTCTCCACCGCCACCAAAAGTGTAAACAAAGTTCATATCATACGATACTTGGTAGGTGGTATCAGAGCCAGTTAGTCCTTTGAGCGTGATCGTTTTATTTTTGGTTTCTTCCGTCATTAAAGTACCGAAATTGAGCCCACCAGTCCGATGTTGGACATCCTCTTCCGCTGTTTCTCCAAGAGGATTTTTCGTATAGCTGGCTATTTCTTGAACCTGTGCTAACACTGGAGTATGAAGAGCTGCTTCTGCCTGCACACGACCGGCACCAATTTGCTGAACATTATATCTTCCCTCATCTAGTGGGGCAATCGTTTTAGAGGTGTTCATCAGCGATGTTTTCACATCAAAGGTATCCATTTCTGGGTGTGCTTCCAGCAATAGTGCGGCTAATCCGGCAATATGCGGTGCAGCCATACTTGTTCCAGAGAATCGTTCATAGGCTTTTTCATAGGTGCCGTCCGTCGATGGAATCGTGGAACGAATGTTGACACCTGGTGCCACTAAGTCAGGTTTAATATCCCAACTACCAATCACCGGTCCCTTTGAACTGAAACCTGCTAGTTCATCTCCCGGATAGCTATCAATGCTTTCGCCTGTTATGGTAAAAGTATTTTGCTCCTGCCCCTTCATTTTTTCAATTAATTCACGGCCTTCATCCCCGCGCATATCTAACATCGGAAGTGGCCCTTCTTGTGGGAAAGGATGATTGATATGTTCATTTATTCCATCGGCGTTAAAAACAATAACCCCAACAGCACCCGCATCGTAAGCCCGCTTATTGACTTCTCTTAGGATCGACTCCCCACGCTTAATGAGAGCGATTTTTCCAGTGAGGTCTGCTCCTTCAAAATCATTAGGAAGACCGAAGCCCATGTAGACGATTTCTTTTTCAGTCTTTAATGGTTCGATCGCTTCTGGAGTTGGGTCCCATTTCATCATCCACTGTAAAGTGTATTCCTGTTCCGTGGCGGAAGATTTCCCCGAATAGACGGTTTGCTTAATAGGTGGGAAGCTCGCTCCTACTGATATAGCTAATGCAGCTGTTCCAGGTGCACCTACTGTAGAGTACCCGAAGTCGCCATCGTTTCCATTGGCCACCACCGCTACTACTCCTGCCAGCATCGCATTGTTCACAGCTCTGCTTGTTGGTTGATCTGGGTCGTTAACGCCATTTCCAAGAGATAGATTGATAACATCCATGCCATCCTCTACCGCTTTTTCAATCCCGGCAATGACCCACTCATCCCAACCGCCTTGCGGTCCTAATACACGATACACATATAGATCTGACTTTGGCGCAATACCACGGGTTCCACCTGCTTCATACGTGCCGCGTCCTGCGATAATCCCTGACACATGCGTTCCGTGTACGGATTCTATATGTTGCTTACCGTCGTCTCCTTCAAATGGATCGGCATCATTGTCAACGAAGTCATAACCGCCTTTGTAGGCATCCTTTAAGTCAGGGTGGTTGTAATCGATTCCTGTATCAATAACCCCAATTTTTTTGCCTTGTCCTTCGAATCCAAGATTCCATAGCTGGTCAGCCCCGATGAAAGGTGCGCTGTCTGCCATATATGGTAGGTTTTTCGTAGCAGGTTCCACTGGAAGTGCTTGTTGTTTGCTATTTTCATAGATTTTTTTTACGTTTGGATCCTCTGCAAGCTTTGGAACATCACTGGCTTTTATCTCTAGTACCGTTCCGTTGAATACTTTTTCAAAGGATCTACCGAATTTGGCGTTGACTGCTTTTTTGTTTAGTTGTGCTTTTAGGCTGGCACGCTCATTGTTGAGTTTTTCTTTGTGTTGTGCCGCTTGGAAAGCTTGTTTTTGCTTTTTAGCTTTATGCTCTTGGACGGCTATTGGCACTTCATTGAACTCAACGATTACTTTGATGGTTTCGTTCGATTTCGTGTCGATGCCTTTGGCGATTTTTTTGTTTTGAACTTCAGCTAGGTGCTGTTGTATTCTTTCCTTTGCGTTTGCTATTTTCGTAGAATCAAGATTGCTAGTTTGCTTGGCCGTTGCCGCTGGTACGGCTATCGAAAATAGCATCAGTATTGTTAACCATATAGAAAACCATTTTTGATTTCGTTTATTCATGCATTGCCTCCGTCATGTTTATTGTGGGGTGTAGGGTAGTTTTTATCTAAAAAAGGTAGCTTAGGTTTTGGAATTGTGACAAAGTCGGAAACATGGGTGATTTAGACGGATAACTGGACTAAAAAGTCGGATATACCGCTTCTAAAGTCGGAAATCTCCTTCAAAAAGGCGGATAAGTTAAACTCTGGGAGATTTTATCACCAAAACGGTGTGATTTTAACCCCTGAACCCGGACTTCTGCGAAATCAAACCCTTTCCGAAGAGTTTTATCAACCGATTCCGCCCATTTATCAACCGCATTCTGAAGTTTATCAACCGCACTGGGCTACTTATCAACCGATTTCTCCCCCTTATCAACTTTCCCGATTAATCACCTTTCTTTTTAGAAAAAAACAGCCCATCAATAGGCAATTCCCCTCAAGAAGACGGGAATTGCCTCCTATTAATCTGTTAACCTTACTTCAGTTTCACCAGGTAAACATCGCGGTCTCCGGTGATTCCGTATGCTTCTTTGAAACCGTTGACGTAGGATTTGGTATTTCCTGTGATGATGAAGCCGCCGTCTCTTGTTTCTTGGATGTCGGTTGCGAAGTCGCTTAGATCACCGCCAATAAATTGCTCGCTTAAGGTGTCGCCGTTTTCGTTGAATTTCAATAGATACACATCTTTATTCATTTCTGATCTTTCATAAGAGCCAGCAAGCATATAGTTGCCATCTTTCGTTTTCACCAAGGAAGTAGCCTCTTCATAGCTTTCTTCTTGACCAATGCTCTTGGACCAGATGACATCACCAGTCGAACTCATTTTTGCATAATAAATATCTGGCACTTCATTTCGAATGAATCCGCCCCAAACCTCAGTGGATTCCGCACCTATTACGATATATCCGCCATCGTTTGTTGGTTCAATATCGGCAATCGATTCATAAATGAAATCGCCTTTTCCATACATCTTTTCCCACTCAATCTCACCCGCGCCATCTACTTTCACAAGATAAAAATCCTTTTTATGTGTGAATGGTCCAGTGAACGTATAACCACCTAGGATATAGCCACCATCTGGAGTTGCTTTTACCATATTTATGTTCTCATTTCCTACTCCACCATAGTTTTTCTCCCATACGATATTGCCTGTTGTGTCTACTTTCATCAACATGCCGTTCCCATTACTAGCTCCCGCAATCATATATCCATCGTTTTGAACGATTAGAGATGATGCACCTTTGTTTGTGCCATCAAATTGCTTTTCCCATTCGACATCACCATTTGAAGATATTTTGGTTAAATTCATGGAATAGACGCGTTCCCAATCTACTTCAATATAGGAAATGCTTAATAATACATACCCGCCATCTTTGGTTTCCTTCATATCTACTGGATAATTCTCGCCACTTTCAAAAATTGGTTTTCTCCACTGGATTCTTCCATCTGGGTATGTTTTCACTAGATAAAGGTTCCCATAATCATCTTTTGTATAGGAATAAGTTTGGCCTAACGTTAAATAACCGCCATCTTTGGTTTGTAACACCTTCATTCCTCCATCAAAGCCCAAGCCACCGAAATTCTTCTGCCACTCAACATTTGCTGGTAATTCCACTGATTGATGTGGTGCTTGCACCATACCCGAACCGTAATACACATCTTTTCCTTGCTGGCCTACTTCTTCAGTAGTTTCTTTGATTTTTTGTGCTACCTTTACGGGGCCAATTTTTCCTTCATGAGCAATAATTAACGCAGCAACCGCTGATACTTTTGGTGTTGCCATGGAAGTACCCGCCATGAAAATATAGCCATCTTCCATGTAGGAGCCTAATACTAAGTCCTCATACCAAGTCCATTCTGGATATCTTTCGGCATCTCCACCAGGAGCTGTAACATCTACAAATCCTGCCCCGTAATTGGAGTAGGAGGCACGTTGATCATCTGGACCTGTAGCTGAAACGGTAATGACCCCCGGCATCGAACCTGGACCTTCCATTCCTGCCCCAATAAATTTATACCCTTGTGGACCATACTCTTGATTCAAATAGTCAGTCACTTCCGCTTTATTTGTGGCATTTAAATTATCATTTCCAGCAGCAGCTACGACTGTTACCCCGTGACTTGTAGCATATTTGACTGCTCTTTTATAAAGAAGGAAATCAGCTACCTCATTGCCTAACTTAAAAGTCTGGCCTGTCGCAGGATCCGTCCAGATGGTTTGCCCAAGTACGCTATATCCACCAAGGCTCATCGAAATGACATCCACCCCATCATCTGTTGCTCCAACAATCGCTTCCGCAATTGTAGCTGTAGAAGCTCCGCCCTCTGCTCCAAATACACGATAGGCTTTAAAACCAACTTCAGGTGCTACACCTAAAATCAAACCATTCCCCGCAATCGTTCCAGCTACATGGCTTCCATGACCATTGCGGTCTTCAAAGTCATTAGGATTACCAGTCTCTGTAAGGTCGGTACCACTTTCCCCACCTGCCGGAACATAGTTACGACCACCTAAAAGATTTTTCGCTAAGTCTGGGTGGTCTGTGTCTACACCAGTAT
>DASQIV010000596.1:0-2275 GCA_035631415.1 Pseudoneobacillus sp.
TTTCGTTCTTCCAGAAAAAACGTCGAAGCTTCCACCCACACCTTGAAACACCTTCACATTTAAACGGCTCATATTTTCGCGAATCCAAAGCTCTTGCTTAGGACTTCCAAGAGCAACAAATAGTAATTTTGCACCAGAGGCATTTATTTTTTCAACCAATTTGTCATTGTCTTTCATATAGCCATTTTCATAGCCAACAATTTTTAGAGTAGGGAAACGTTCTTCAAGCTTTTGCTTCGCTTCAGAAACAACTTCTTCTTTTGCTCCGTAAAAAAATACGCCATAGTCTTCATCGGCTGCAAAACGAAGGAGTCGTTCCATCATATCGATTCCCGTTACTCTTTCCTTCAAGGAACCACCCTTTAGCTTGGAAGCTAAAAGGACTCCGACCCCATCAGGAATTTGATAAGTAGATTCGTTAATTAACTCTTTTACGAGTGGATTTTTGTTTGCTGTGATCACTTTTTCAGGATTCACGGCAATCACGGTAGACTGTTTGCCTTCTTTGATTCGAAAGCGCAAATCGTCAAGAATTTCATCGTATGTTAAGGTGGACACATTCACACCCAGGTATTGTTCTTTTTTCATAGAATGTCTCTGCTTTCTATTCTTGAATGGCTTTTAGATTCAAGAGATTTCCGATTTTATGAATAGTTAGCTTTGTTTCATCTAAATGTGTACAGTTTTTCGTATCAAAAATAACTGGTGATTTCATTAATGATAGGAAATCCTCTGACTTCATCGTCTTAAATTCGTTATGGTCCGCTAAAATCACGACAACATGTGCGTCTTTAACAGCCTCTTCAAATGAAGATAGTGGGAAGTCCACTTGCTCTTGTTGTACATGCGGATCGAATACGCGTACATCAAAGCGCGGATTACGACGAAGCATATGCACGATTTCGATCGCAGGGCTTTCACGAACGTCATCAATATTTCCTTTATACGTAAGTCCGAACGCGGCGATTTTTGGTTCTTTTAGTTCCATTGTCATTCGCTCAATTTGCTCTACAACAAAATGAGGCATCGAGTTATTGATATCACGAGAAAGCTTAATTAACACCGCTTCTTCTCTTGCTTTTTCGACGATAAAGTATGGGTCTACTGCTAAGCAGTGTCCTCCCACACCTGGTCCTGGTTGATGAATGTTTACACGAGGGTGCTTATTCGCAAGCTCGATGACACGGTGTGCATCCACTCCAAGACGTTGTGAAATTTTTACAAGCTCGTTCGCTAAGGCAATATTCACGTCACGGAATGTATTTTCCATTAGTTTAGACATTTCAGCTGTAACCGCTTCAGTCTCAATCACATCGCCCGTTACGATCGCGCGGTAAACATCTGCCGCTTTTTTCGCTGCTTCTGGTGTTGTTCCACCAACAATACGAGTGTTTTCCACAAGCTCTATTAGAATACGACCAGGGAGTACACGTTCTGGGCAGTGCGCTAAATATAAATCTTTTTCTGTATCAAAACCGTGTTCACGTAAGATTGGCGCCACTACATCATCCATCGTGCGCGGCGGAATCGTTGATTCTACAATCACGACATTTCCTTTTTCTAGGTATGGAGCGATCGCTTTTGTAGCACTTATTACATAATCAACATCTGCAGTATAGTCTGCGTGAATTGGTGTTGGTACCGCAATAATGAAGACGTCCGCTTGTTCTGGTGTTAAGGATGCACGAAGCTTTCCTTTTTCCACAACCTCCTTGACGATTTCAGGTAGACCTACTTCTTCAATATGGATTTCTCCACGGTTTAATTTTTCAACCACGCGCTCACTAACATCGACTCCGACGATATCAAAGCCTGCACGTGCAAATATAGCTGATGTAGGTAGTCCGATATATCCTAATCCTACGACACAAATTTTTTCCATGAGTAAAGACCTCTCTTTAGTCAATAATTTCAAGCTTAACAAGTTGTTCTTTTGATTCTTTGTTCATAAATGCACAATATATTATCAAGTGATTTTCACTTTTACTTGAATAATCCTAACATAGTATAACAAATTCCTACAAACGTTGCACCCATTACATTGAATGTGTCGAATGCTAGTGTTAAAATTTACTGGGATGTCCGCTAAGGTTTGTGCAACTTCTTCACAATACGTTTTTGGCGTTCGTTTTGCGCATGATAATCGTTTAATTGAGAGAATTGGCCCGTCCTTTTTTGATAATCGATACATTAATGAAAGTATTTACTTATGTGAATGACTTTATTTATTTTTATAAAAGCCTTGGTCAGTAGAAATGGTTAATGCGAAAAAGTT
>DASQIV010000597.1:0-4879 GCA_035631415.1 Pseudoneobacillus sp.
ATATCCTATAACAGGACCTTCTTTACCGCTGTCAAAGGTTGCTCTAAAAGCTGTTGGCAAATCACAAGTTCCAATTTCAACAGCAAAATCGTGCTTTCGTAATACTTCAGTAAGAGCAGCACACGCCTTAAACTCTTCATGTCCAAGTTCAGGATTCTCTCCTATGTAAATACTAAGATTATAAAATTCCTCTCTGCAACGCTCAATCTCTTCTATAATGAATTGTTTCATTTATTTTCCCACCTTTATTATCATGTATAAAAATACACTTCTATTTCGACTCTCGAAGTTTTCAAATCATGCTATTATCATATAAAATATGCGAATTTTATACAAGTAGAAATTTCAATAATATGCATAAAAATAACATTTTAACATTAAACAGTGGGGAGTTTACTCCCTCTCTTTTATCAAATAGCTAAATTGATTCGGTTTTCTCTTTTCTAAAAATCCCTATTAGAAGCATGCTCAATCCGATCACGAAAAATAGTGGCAGCAAAAGCATCATAAGTGCCACAGCAGCAAATCCATCTCCCACACTAACCGCAAATAGAATCGAAACCAACCATGAGAATAAAGGGGTTATCGCAAACATGGTTGTCAAACCCCAAATAATATATTTCTTTTTTGGGGATTGACCGATACTTAACTTATAAGCAATAAATAGTGAAGTTGCTAAAATGATTATGCCTACTATAATAGCCATTTTTATCCACCTTCCTTCTTATCTAATTTTACCATAATAATCCAAATTACTTCTTTATTAGATGTAGAAATAAAGGGAATACTACCACCATCTATATGAAAGTGGGAGGAATTCAAAGTTGAGTAAAAATCTTTTATCGATTTTTGCATTAGGCGGAATAAATGAAATAGGAAAAAACATGTACGTAGTACAATATGCAGATGATATTGTCATTATTGACTGTGGAGGTAAGTTTCCTGATGAAAGTTTATTAGGAATTGATTTAATTATCCCTGACATTACCTACTTAGAAGAAAATCAGGAGAAAATTAGAGCTTTAATAGTCACCCATGGTCATGAAGATCATATCGGTGGAGTTCCATACTTGTTAAAAAAGTTAAACGTGCCTATTTATGCAACTAATTTCACACTAGGCTTAATTGAATTAAAACTAGACGAACACCGTTTGAAGGGTGATACCAAGCTTATTAAAATTAACTCAGATTCAAAATTAGAATTAGGCACAATGAATGTATCCTTCTTTAAAGTAAGTCATAGTATTCCCGACTGTTTAGGAATCGTGTTTCATACACCAGAGGGAAATGTCGTTCATACCGGTGACTTTAAGTTCGATTTAACACCAGCCAACGACCAATATTCAGATATTCATAAAATGGCCGAAATCGGCAAACAAGGTGTCATCGCTTTAATATCGGAAAGTACAAATGCTGAGCGAAAAGGTCTAACACCTTCTGAGAATATGGTTGGTGACCATATGGACGAGGCTTTTATGAAGGCTGACGGCAAGATTATTGTCTCTACTTTTGCTTCTAATGTAAATCGTGTGCAACAAGTCGTTCATTCTGCACTAAAAACAAATCGAAAGCTCGCCTTACTTGGTCGTAGTATGGTAAATGTGGTTTCTGTTGCCATTGAACGTGGTTATTTAACGGTTCCAGAAGGTATGTTAATTGAGGCTCATGAAATTGAAAATTATGCACCAGAAAAGGTTGCTATCCTATGTACAGGAAGTCAAGGTGAGCCAATGGCTGCCCTTGCCCGTTTATCAACTGGGAACTACCGAGATGCTGCCATCTACCCTGGTGATACTGTTATTTTAGCTGCATCACCAATCCCTGGAAATGAAAAAGGAGTTTCACAGATCATCGATAATTTATTTCAACTTGGCGCCAAAGTAATTTATGGCTCCGGCAGTACAACAGGAATGCATGTTTCTGGACATGGCTATCAGGAAGATTTAAAGCTGATGCTAGCTTTGATGCAGCCTACTTACTTTATTCCTATTCACGGTGAATATCGAATGCTCTACCATCATCGACAATTAGCAGAATCGGTTGGAGTAGAGAAAGGAAACACGTTTATCATTAAAAATGGTGAAGTGGTCAATATCGAAAACTCTATTGCTCGTCAAACTCGAAATGTTCCAGCTGGAGACACATATGTAGATGGTTTAAGTGTGGGGGATGTAGGTGCCATTGTTTTACGTGATCGAAAACAACTTTCAGAAGATGGAATGCTTGTAATTGTTTTAACATTAAGTAAGAGAGACAGAAAAGTCATCTCTGGCCCAGACACCATTACAAGAGGCTTTGTGTTTGTAAAAGATTCCGAAGACCTTCTCAGAGAAATTAACAGCTTGGTAAAGAAAACGGTAAATGAGTTGCAAGATGATAATGTCCGTCAATGGAATGTCATCAAGCAAGCGATTAAAAAATCAGTTGGCCAATACCTATTTGCTCAAACAAAGAGAAAACCAATGATCTTGCCAATTATTATTGAAATTTAATTTTAATTTTTTCAGAAAACAGGTATTCGTAATGGATTCCTGTTTTTCTTATTTTCCCTCCCAAATTTTATAAATAAAATTAAAAAGACTCTAGTATGAGTCGAACTAGACTGATATAATCGAAATTATATTAAAATAGTTAAAATAATTTTAACATTCTGTCATTTAAGTGATTTGAATTAAAAAGATGTAAAGGGGAATTGTCTATGAATATCTTCGGTTCGGAAAAAGTCCAAAAAATGACCTCTAGTATTTTTCAAGAGGTGGCTAACCGAAAACAGGAAGCTATTGCAAAAGGAAAAGATGTCATCGACCTGAGCGTAGGGAGTCCGGATTTTCCTCCACCATCCTTTGTGATGGATACGATCGTCGAATATGCAAAAGACCCAAGTAAATATGGTTATACCTTAAAGGGACTTAATGAATTTAATGAGGCCGTAAGTTATTTTTATCAAAATCGTTATACAGTCAAACTGGATTCTAAGACCGAGGTTCTTCAGTTAATGGGCTCGCAGGATGGACTTGCTCATTTAGCAACTGCCATGATTAATCCTGGTGACTATGTATTAGTTCCGGACCCTGGTTACCCCATCTATGAAGCAAGTGTAACGATCGCTGGTGGGGTCATTTATCCAATGCCTTTATTAGCGGAAAATAAGTTTCTTCCTAAGCTTGATGAAATTCCTTTGGAAATTTTACAGAGAACCAAGATGATGATCCTTAGTTATCCAGGAAATCCGGTTACAGCTCTCGCAGATCAACATTTTTTCGAAGAGGTCGTTCAGTTTGCAAAGCTTCATAACATTATAGTGGTACATGACTTTGCCTATTCAGAACTAATTTATGATGGTAATCCGCAAATTAGTTTTATGTCTGTTCCTGGTGCAAAAGAAGTGGGAATCGAATTTAATTCTCTATCCAAGACTTTTAATATGGCGGGTTGTCGCATCGGCTATGTTGTTGGAAATTCGAAAGCCATTGAAATTTTAACTTCCTATAAGTCTCATATTGATTATTGTATTTTTTATCCCATTCAAATGGCTGCCGTAAAAGCACTTACGTCCGATTATTCTTTTCTAAAAGAACAAGTGAATCACTATGAGATTCGCCGAGATGCTCTAATTATAGGACTTGAAAAAAGTGGATGGCAAGTGGCTAAGTCTCCTGCTACGATGTTCGTTTGGGCAAAAATCCCTGCTGGTTGGAAATCACGTGACTTTGCCTTTCATTTAATAGAACAAGCCGGTGTTGCCGTCATCCCAGGAGATGCTTTTGGAAAACAAGGTGAAGGCTATGTTCGAATTGCCCTGGTTCAACCACCCGAACGACTAACGGAGGCAGCCAAACGAATTCAACAATTTATAATGGAGTATTCTATATAATTGTGATGTTTCATTTTTTATGGAATGAATATATGATTTATCCCTATAATACACTTAGTTAGCTAGGCTTTTTTGGGATGCTAGCGAAAAATTATATAGTCTTCATCCGAATATTAATCAATGTCTTCTTTCGGAATTAGGACTATATTCCTTTTTAAGTCCAAATTTTAGAAATCCTTCATATTTTTGTTTAATATATACAATAAAAGGGTATTTAGATTTCGAATATAGATATGCAAAGCATTGGGGGAGTATTTTAATGGACGTCATTTATGATGATCTAGATAAAATTAAGGATTTCATCAAAGCAAATAAACAGAATTTTGAAGATACCTTATTGAGAGAAGCAGTAAATGTTAAAGAAAAAATTGAGGAAATTTTGACGGTCGGCAATATCGATCTCGTTAATAATGCTCATAGGCTTGTGATTTTTGTCATTGATGGTAAAGTAAAGGAACTTCAATCGTTTGCTAAGCAAGAAGCGATCGCATGGGCATCCCAAGCATTAACATTGTCATTTAAATTAGAATGGGTTCAAGCCATTCGCAGAACCTTATGGAATTTCGTTCACCAATATAGCGATACAATACAAAAAACAACCATTGAAGAATTTTTTGTATTGGAACAACAAATCAATAATCGCATCGATCAATTTTTAAATGTCTTTTTCATTAATTATTCTACATACAAAGATTCATTGATCACTGCACAAAGACAATTAGTTGAAAGTCTATCCGTGCCCATTATTCCAATAACACCGACAATTTGTATATTGCCTTTAATCGGCTCAGTGGATTCATTTCGAACAAGTATCCTTGAGGAAAAGGTTTTGAATGAGATTGGAAGATTACGTATTCAAACATTAATTATGGATTTATCTGGTATTATTGATATGGAGAATGACATTATCGATCATTTAATGAAGATTATTCATGGATCAAAAATGATGGGCTGTAATACAATTATTACAGGTATAAGAGCTGAAGTGGTTCGGAAAATGATTCA
>DASQIV010000598.1:0-5669 GCA_035631415.1 Pseudoneobacillus sp.
TCTAGATGAGGAACAAAATGCGCAAGCGCCTTGAACAAGGAAAAAAGCAGTTCATTTTTTCCCAGCCCCGACAAGCAAATGTTCTCTAATCCATGAAGTCCGTTCTTTGACTTCTTGGATTAGAGAACATTTGACCAAGGAAGAAGTGGTTTTTCTTCTTCCCTCGAGGGGCTAGGCAGGAAGAAATGAAGTACTTTCTTCCCCGCTGGAGCTGGATTACTACAAACTAGTTTATAAGTTATCCACAACTTGTTATTTTATAAATTCCTTAACCACAAAAAAGGGAACAACGATAAATAATTGCCCCCTACTTTTATGAATAAACTAAAAAGGGATAACACGAAAATCACTCCCTATTCCATTCAGAGGGGACATAGTAAATACAATTCTAGGCAAATAACTTAACAAACTCACCATAACCTTCTTCTAAAAGTCTATCCTTTGGAACAAATCTGAGAGCTGCTGAGTTAATGCAATATCTAGCACGATCAGGACCTGGACCGTCGTCGAACACATGACCGAGATGTGAATCCGAAGTCTTGCTGCGAACCTCAATCCGACGCATTCCGTGCGAGGTGTCAAACTTTTCCTCCATTTCATTACGACGCAACGGCTTTGTAAAACTTGGCCATCCACAACCTGCATCATATTTATCTTTTGAACTGAATAATGGTTCCCCAGAAATGATATCAACATAAATGCCCTCTTCTGTATGGTTCCAGAATTCATTTCGGAATGGTGGTTCAGTTGCATTATTTCTAGTTACCTCATATTGAATCGGCGTTAGTTCTTCACGCAATTGCTCATCACTTTTGCTTTTTTTCCAGTTTTCTCTAATGAAACGCGCTCTTCCCGACCCCTCTTTATAAAGATTATAGTGAAAAGGATTCTTTTTATAATAACCTTGATGCTTTTCCTCAGCCTTGTAAAAAGGACCTGCCGGGAGGATTTCCGTTACAATTGGCTTTTGAAATCGAGTGCTAGCTGCAAGCTCAGCTTTAGAAGCTTCTGCCACTTCCCTTTGTTCATCATTATGGTAAAAGATTGCTGTTCGATAGGATTGTCCACGATCATTAAACTGACCACCTAAATCCGTAGGATCAATTTGTTGCCAGAACAAATCTAGTAATTTTTGATAAGAAAAAATTTTGGGATCAAATGTTATTTGAACAGCCTCATAGTGTCCGGTTGTATCCGAACATACCTCTTCATATGTAGGGTTTTCGGTATGGCCACCCGTATAGCCTGAAACCACTTCATGGATCCCTGGCTGTTCATCAAATGGCGATACCATACACCAAAAGCAGCCACCTGCAAATGTGGCTAGTTCCAATCGTTCTGTCATGTGACATTCACTCCTTTTTTTCGAAAAAATCTTTTCGGCCTACTATGCAAATATGATAGATAAAAACACTTTTAAAGTACAGAAAAAAGAGGGTCATCCCAAAACTCTATGGGAAACCCTCTATATCTTACTCGCCCGTTTTTGCAAAACGTGCAATTCTTTCACCAATTTCATCACGTACACGTTGGAAGAAAGCCCATTTCTCTTCTTCCGTTCCTTCCGCTTTTGCAGGATCATCAAATCCCCAATGAACTCTTTTCACATGAGGAGGAGTAACCGGACAATGTTCATCGGCATGTCCACATAATGTTACCACTAAATTAGCATTGTTTAAAATTTCAGGATCAATCACATCTGAAGTGTGATTAGAAATATCTATATTTGCTTCCTTCATTGCTTTTACAGCGTTCGGATTTAGTCCATGTGCTTCGAGCCCTGCACTTTTTACTTCCCACTCGTCGCTTAAATGCTTTTTCGCCCATCCTTCTGCCATTTGACTTCGACAAGAATTCCCAGTACATAGAAAATAAATGGTTTTTTTAGTAGACATGATGCATTACTCCTTTAGTGTTATTTTTAAGATACAATAACTAACCATATATAAAGACCGACTAGGGTAATAAATAGTGTTGGAATCGTCAGTATAATACCTGTTTTGAAATAAGTACCCCATGAGATTTTAACTCCTTTCAGAGATAAAACATGTAACCATAATAAGGTTGCCAGGGAACCGATTGGCGTAATCTTTGGACCTAAGTCAGACCCAATGACGTTGGCATAAATAAGCGCTTCACGAAAAACGCCTGTCGTATTTGTTTCGGCAATCGCAAGTGCATCAATCATAACAGTTGGCATGTTATTCATGATGGAAGAAAGAATCGCAGCAATGAAACCCATGCCTATCGTGGCAGCAAATAAACCTTGTTCAGCTGTCATTTGAATCAAGTCTGCTAATATTGTTGTCAATCCAACATTTCTCAATCCATAAACGACCACATACATTCCAATGGAGAAAAATACGATCGCCCAAGGAGCCCCTTTAACAACCGTTTTTGTATGAACGGCAGGACTTCTTCTCCCCATAAATAAAAAGAATAAAGCCACAATCCCAGCTATTACAGAAACAGGAATTCCAGTAAGCTCACTTGCAAAATAACCAATTAATAATATGCCTAATACAAGCCATGATAAGCGAAACATTTTAATATCTTTAATCGCATCAACAGGCTTTTTCAATTGATTCATATCATATTGTTTAGGGATACTTTTTCGGAAATAAAGGTATAAAACGAAGATACTTGCACCTAATGAAAATAAGTTTGGAACAATCATTCTAGAAGCAAATTTGGGAAAACTAATTCCAAAAAAATCAGCAGAAACAATATTCACTAAATTACTAACAACAAGTGGTAAAGATGTTGTATCAGCAATAAAACCACTTGCCATTATGAATGGGAAAACCATTTTTTCTTCGAACTTAAGGTTTCGAACCATCGCTAAAACAATTGGTGTAAGAATTAAGGCAGCTCCATCGTTTGCAAAAAAGGCAGCAACCAATGCTCCTAGTATCGCTACATAGACAAACATTAATACTCCGTTTCCCTTTGCCGCCCTAGCCATATGGAGCGCAGCCCATTCAAAAAATCCAATTTCGTCTAAAATAAGAGAAATAATAATAATGGCGATAAATGCTAATGTTGCATTCCAAACAATGGAGGTCACATCGGTTACATCTTTAAAGTCTACGACTCTAACGAGTAATGCTAGAATGGCTCCTCCACAAGCAGACCAACCAATCGATAAGCCTTTTGGTTGCCAAATAACTAAAATAAGTGTTACTAAAAAGATGATTGATGCTAATATGACTGATGTCAATGTACAAACCTCCTATGACTCACACGAGATACGTAATCCCTTTTCCTCTAATTCTTTCAGTTTAAAATCTTGATTCGGAAGGTGTTCTAGCAAATTCTGAACAATGGGATAAAATTCACTTTTTTTATTTAATGAGTAGATAATCCATTGCCCTCTTCTCGTTTCTATCACAAGTCCAGCATCTTTTAACTTACGTAAATGCTGACTAATGGCTGGTTGGCTAGTATTAAATATGGCAACAAATTCACATACACAGCAATCATGACTATCCAATATTTTTATCATAGTCAATCTCGATTTGTCCCCTAGCAATTTTAATATAGTAGCTGCTTTTTCAATTTCGACTTTTGATACTTCCATAAGAATCCCCTCCTTCACCCGTTAATTAATATATAATAATATACTTATATATAGCAAGAGCAATTACATTGTTTGTATTATTTCTTTTTAGTAAGAATCCTATCCAAATCTCCACTTTTTTTAAAGGCTATTTTCGTATAGATTGTTGTTTTTAGAGTATAAAATTCGTCCGTTGATTTCCGCTTCGGTCACTTGCTTTCCGCGGGGAGGGACGGGAGCCTCCTCGGCATACTGCCTGTGGGGTCTCCCACTTCCCTCTATTTCCCGCAAGAGTCAAGTGCCTCCGCTACAATCAACTCAGAAGGTTAAAATTATATAGTAATTAAAAGCCACATACATTACGAAAACAGCCTTTTTAAAAATCCAGCATTTCTAAAGACTGGATATTGTTTATCGCTCATTTAACGAAAAACAACACTCATTTCTATATGAAAAAGTGTTGTTAGACATTTATGATTATAGTTTGTTAGCTAAATGATTCAGTTTATTTGACGCCTCTTTTATCTCTTTAATAAATGCAGAGGATTGCTGAAAGGAGGCTACTTGTTCTGTTGACTGACGGTTTTCGACTCCATTGAAATGTTTCTAGGCTGGTCAGAGAGAATTAATTGGAACGGACCCTTAGTAGTATGAACAGTGAGTAGAAATGGCTCTCCCAAAACAGCTGCATTTTCATTGATTTCTTGAGGCTTCATATTTAACTCTATTCCCCAATTAGACATATTTACTAAGTAAATACCATTATGAAGATTTAAAAACTCACTTACCGATGCTTTTGCAAGTTCATCTATTTCTGTTAATTCTTCCTCAGCATATTTGGAAGCAATATGAAGAAAAACCTCCTCATTAACAGAAATTGCTGTAAAAAGGGGTTGCTCCCCTAAAATTTCCTGATGAACTAACCAATTTTCTTGTTGCGTCCTTTCATCCCCCACTACCTCTAAATAAATTTGATTATCAATAAAACGAATCATATTTTTGGTAAAAAGGGACAAATACTTTCCATATGTTGCTTTTTTCAAAGGGTCCAACGAATCAAGAATATTATCAACTAATGCTTCAATATTACCGCTCTTTATGGATTCAAATTGATCATCCGAAAGGCTATACTCTTTTTTATAATCATTTAAAGCTGCTCCAAACTGTTCGATCGTCATATATTCACGGTCAACAAGTGCTTGGGCTAAATATAAGTGATTTTGCTTTTGATTTGATACAAGAGATTCTACTTGCTTATCAGTTAAGTAACCTAGTTCTACGGCAATTTCACCAAAGCGTTTATCCACCTGCTTTTGCTTCTCGTGAACCGCTTCTACTTGTAATGGTGTCATAAACCCTTCATCAACAGCAATAACTCCGAATTTCACATGGACGGATTGTTGGAACTCTAATGCATCTGATAGTTGCTCTCTTGTTATTAGTTCACGATTTAGTAAATATTGTCCGAAGTATTGACTAAACATTCACATTTACCTCCTTCAATACTTTTTCAATAAGATTTGTCACTGCTTCGAGAGTAATAGGTTTTTGAATAAAATCAAAAGCCCCATTTTCTAAAGCTTTTTTAAGATGATCATTTGTCCCCACTGATGAAGCCATTACAACTTTAGCTTTCGGATTTATTTCCATGATTTCTTTTAATGCTTCAATCCCGTCTTTATCTGGCATAACAATGTCCATAAAAATCAAATCAGGGTTATGAACCTTCACTAATTCAACTGCTTCATTTCCATTTTCCGCTTCTAGAACCTCTTTACATTTACACTTTTCCAAAGTACTTCTCAATTTTTTTCGTATTAAAAGGGAATCATCACAAATTAAAACGCTTAATTGGTTGACCATACTCTTCATCTCCTAAATATAAATAACTTGTTATTTTATAGTTCAACAGCCCTATGAATATCTCCTTTCATTTTTAATTAAAATTCGACATTTTTCGAATAATGTTAAAAACCAAATATTTAGAGATACAAAGTTTTAGTGTCTTAAAAGAACTATAATCGAATGAATTAATTGGTTAGAGAATAAATCAAAAAGACCCCAAAATTGAAAATAACTCTTTCAATTTCGGAGTCTATTTTTATTCGAT
>DASQIV010000599.1:0-5179 GCA_035631415.1 Pseudoneobacillus sp.
TCGAACAAAAACACAGCGCTTGTCCTGTATTTTGACAAACTTCTAATTTTTTGACTTTTATAATAAATAGAACGATATCAGAATAGGGAGTGTAGTGGATGGAAAAGGCAGAAAGGAATTTAATTGAACCGATTGGGGAAGTAAATTTTAAACGTCCTCATTTGGATTTGTCTAAGGGTTTAAAAAAGTTCCAGCTAAAGTTGGAATCCTTTTTTATTAAAAAGGGTTTTCTACTCCTATTAATAGGCTTTTTGTTAGGACGAGCCTTAATATTAGCGAAGCTTACTCCTTTTAGTCTTCCATTTTTTGCAGCAGTATATTTTATTAGAAGGGATAAAGCACCCATCGCCTTAATTGGATTAATCGGAGGGGCTGCAACCTTATCGTTTATTCAGGCTGGCTATTCTTTTTTTACAATTTCATTGTTTTTAATCATATTTAAGCTTTTTCAAAAATGGATAAAAAATGAATTAAAGGTATTACCGTTTTTAGTATTTTCTATTTTACTGATTGGGAAAATTGCTAAAGCCTTTATTCTTACTAGCCAGGTAAACCTTTATGATGGACTGATGGCAGGTGTTGAAGCGAGCTTAGGTTTTATCCTCACCCTTATTTTTCTTCAAAGTATCCCTTTATTAACTGTGAATAAACGAAAGCAAGCATTAAAAACCGAAGAGATTGTTTGCTTAATTATTATGTTAGCTTCTGTTATGACAGGGACAATTGGTTGGAAGTTATATGATCTTTCCATCGAACATATACTTTCTCGATATTTAGTATTAGTGTTTTCCTTTGTAGCTGGCGCCACGATGGGTTCTACCGTAGGGGTGGTGACAGGCTTAATTTTTAGTCTTGCCAATATATCAAGCTTTTATCATATGAGTTTATTAGCTTTCTCAGGAGTGTTAGGTGGTCTTCTAAAAGAAGGGAAGAAAATAGGCGTTTCACTTGGATTGTTTATTTCAACATTACTTATTGGAATGTACGGTGAGGGTGTAGGATCCCTTTCCATTAGTCTTTTAGAAACAGCTGTTGCGATTATATTATTCTTTCTTACGCCACAGTTCTTTACATCAAAGGTTGCCAAATATATTCCAGGAACAACAGAATATGTAGCAGAACAACAACAATATATGAGAAAGATGCGAGATGTTACGGCTCAAAGAGTAGCCAAGTTTTCTACTGTTTTCGAGGCATTATCAAATAGCTTTTCCAATATTGATGGAAAAGTAGAAGAATTAGACTCTGAGAAGGAATTAGATTATTTCCTCAGTAATGTAACCGAAAAGACATGTCAAACCTGTTTTAAGAAAGATCAATGTTGGACAAAGAACTTTAATACAACGTATGAACAAATGAAAGAGATTATGTATGAAATGGATGAAAATTTAGGTACCGTTTCACCAAAAACAGCAAGAAATTGGGAGAAGCACTGTATCAATTCCAAGAAAGTTATTGCAACAATGCAGCAAGAACTAACTTTTTTTCAAGCAAATCAAAAACTGAAAAGGCAAGTTCAAGAAAGTAGACGTCTTGTGGCGGACCAATTATTAGGGGTCTCAGAAGTAATGGGAGACTTTGCAAAAGAGATACAAAGAGAAAGAGAAACTCACCATAAGCAAGAGGATCAAATATTAGAGGCTATACAGGAGTTTGGCATTCATATTGAACATGTAGAGATTTACAGTTTGGAACAAGGAAATGTAGATATAGATATGACGATCCCATACTGTCAGGGTCATGGGGAATGCGAAAAATTAATTGCACCCATGTTATCTGATATTTTAGGAGAAACGATAGTGGTAAACACAGAGGAATGTTCAGCCTATCCTAATGGATTTTGCCATGTAACCTTCCGATCTGCTAAAGCATATGCGGTAGCTACGGGGGTTGCACATGCTGCCAAGGATGGTGGTTTAGTGTCTGGTGATAGTTATTCGATGATCGAACTTGGCTATGGAAAATATGCTATTGCTATTAGTGATGGGATGGGAAATGGTGAAAGAGCCCATTATGAAAGTCAGGAAACTCTGCAACTATTACAAAAGATTTTACAATCAGGGATTGAAGAAAAGGTAGCCATAAAGTCGATTAATTCAGTACTCTCTTTACGGACAACAGATGAAATATTCTCTACCCTAGATTTAGCAATGCTAGATTTACAGAATGCCACAGCTAAATTTTTAAAGATTGGCTCAACACCAAGCTTTATCAAAAGAGGAGGAAAAGTAAACAAAATACAAGCTAGTAATTTACCAATGGGTATTATTCAAGAATTTGAAGTAGATGTTGTGAGTGAACAGTTAAAAGCGGGTGATTTACTCATCATGATGAGTGATGGAGTGTTTGAAGGACCAAAGCACGTTGAAAATTTTGATTTGTGGATGAAACGAAAAATAACGGAATTACAAACAAATGATCCACAAGAGGTAGCGGATTTAATAATGGAAGAGGTTATTCGTTCGCGTGCTGGATCTATTGAAGATGATATGACAGTTGTGGTGGCAAAAATTAATCATAATACACCTAAATGGGCAACCATCCCAGTTCAAAAACGAAAGAAAGCGTAATCTTTTAATTTAACCAACTTCTCTTTATTTCATGTATAAATACCTAATTTCCCGTCGAAAATGGTAATAATTCTACCACGGAGGGGAGTTATTTATGAATACAGGTAAAATCAAACAGATATTATTAATAACAGATGGTTGCTCAAATTCGGGTGAAGATCCGATTGCGATGGCAGCACTTGCAAAAGAACAAGGAATAACCGTAAATGTAATAGGTGTCGTAGACCAAGATATTATTGATGAAAAAGGAATGAAAGAAATAGAGGGAATTGCGTTATCTGGTGGAGGGGTAAGCCAAGTAGTGTACGCTCAGCAACTCTCACAAACGGTTCAAATGGTTACAAGAAAGGCAATGACCCAAACGATTCATGGAGTCGTTAACCGTGAACTCCAACAAATCTTGGGCTCTTCTAAAACGGTGGAAGATTTACCTCCTGAAAAAAGAGGAGAGGTAATGGAAGTCGTTGATGAATTAGGAGAAACCGTTGAATTAGATGTGTTAATTCTTGTCGATACAAGTGCAAGTATGAAGCATAAATTACCAACAGTGAAAGACGCATTACTAGACTTGTCACTTAGTTTAAATGCCCGTTCTGGAGAAAATAGATTTTCTGTCTTTGTATTTCCCGGGAAACGGAATGATGTCGAAAAATTGCTAGAATGGACTCCGAAGCTCGAGGCATTAACTAGTATTTTCCCGAAACTAACAACAGGGGGTATCACTCCTACTGGTCCAGCTATTCGAGAAGCATTATCTTCGTTTAAGAAAAAACGTTCATTAAGGAGTTTGTTATCCCGTGATGATGAATCATTCTTTGAAGAATCAGTGTAAAGTAGAAATTGGAACAGTCATAACGGGTAAATGGCATCAAAATCAGTATACCATCATAAAAGAGCTAGGGTTTGGGGCAAATGGTATCGTCTATCTTGCTAAAAGTAAAGGTCAATATGTAGCTTTGAAAATTAGTGATAACGGTATGTCCATTACCTCAGAGGTCAATGTATTAAAATCCTTTGCAAAGGTCCAAGGGTCTACCCTCGGACCTTCTTTACTTGATGTAGATGATTGGGTTAGAAGGACAGGTATGGTTTCCTTTTATGTAATGGAATATATTCATGGATTAAATTTTTTAGAGTTTATTGAACAAAAGGGAAAGTCATGGGTGCCGATTTTAGTCTTACAGTTATTATCAGACTTAGAAAAACTCCATGGAAATGGTTGGGTATTTGGTGATTTGAAACCTGAAAATCTCATTGTTCAAGGACCACCACCTAAAATTAGATGTATCGATGTGGGTGGAACTACCATACAGGGGCGAGCAATAAAGGAGTTTACAGAATTCTATGATAGAGGATATTGGGGTTTAGGTTCAAGAAAGGCTGATTATAAGTATGATTTATTTGCGGTAGGTATGATCATGATTAATACCGCATACCCAAAAAGGTTTAATAAGACGGTTGGAGGGGTCCACCAACTTTCAAAGATGGTCAAAGTAAAGCCGGAACTTTCTAAATATGAAAACTTCATTCTTTATGCATTAAATGGTCATTTTAATAGTGCAAAAGATATGCGCCATTATTTACTAAATCTAATCCAAGATAGCTCTTCGTCAACTCAATCAAAAAGAACGAGCCATACTCCATCCACTAGAACTCAGAAAAAACAAAATGTAAATACATCAAGTTCACGCCATGTATACAAACAAAGTAAAAAACACAATGGCTTTATAGAAACCTTCTTAATCATATTTATTGTTACCTTACTATATATTTTCTACATTCTAGGTCAATTAGTATAAGATATTTGATCTTCATTTTTTTGTAGATAATTTGAAACTTTTTCATTTATGAATCGTATAGTATTTTGCTTGTTATGGAAAAGCTTGCTAAAGGAGAAAGAAAGGGATTGCACAACCTGATTTTTTGAAACAAATAAGAGAATAGTGGTATTCTACATACAGTAATGGTCTTATGAATACCAAATACCAATGGGTAAGGAAGTTTTCGTATGTTTGAACAAAAGGTAGAAGCATTTCTTAACCGTCACTCTCTTTCACTATATGGGAAAAAAGTAATGGTAGGAGTTTCTGGTGGCCCAGATTCTTTAGGATTACTTTACTTTTTATGGAGAAAACAGGAGCTTTGGAATTTAACAATTGTAGCAGCTCATGTAGACCATATGTTTCGTGGTGAACAATCATATCAAGAAGCTCTTTTTGTAAAAGAATTTTGTAATGAGTTAAGCATTGAATATGAATGGACTCAAATCAATGTGGAAGAATATATGAAGTCAACGGGTAAGAGCACCCAAGTTGGGGCAAGGGAATGCCGTTATCAATTTTTTGAGGAAATGATGGAAAAACATCAAGCGGATTATTTGGTCCTTGGACATCATGGTGATGATCAAATAGAAACAATGCTCATGAGAATGACCCGAGGAAGCTCAGGAAAAGCTAGAGCTGGAATTGCATTTAAACGTCCCTTTCAAAAAGGTGAAATTATTCGTCCTTTCTTGGCGGTTAGTAAACAGGAAATTGAAAGGTATTGTTTAGAGCATCAATTGGACCCTAGAAGAGACCCAAGTAATGATAAGCCATATTATAGTCGTA
>DASQIV010000600.1:0-9944 GCA_035631415.1 Pseudoneobacillus sp.
AAGATTCAATTATAGGATTGTAGAGAATCTAGAATTCATTTAAAACTGCGATTATATAGGCATATCCCCTTTCAAATTCTGTGAAACAACATATTATAATAAAGGATTTTAGGCAAAGGAGAATTTATTATGAAGAACCGAAACTTTAAACTGGATACGGAATGGAATATGATTCATTACTCCGAAAAGCCAAATGGTTTTGGTATCCTCATAATCGGAGATGAAAGACATTTCGTTGATGAGCAAAAGAGTTTTTGGACACAAAATGAGGGGAAACTACGTTTAATTAATCAACTAACAGAAAATGGATACACTATTTTTTATTCTAATCTATATGGAAAGCATTGGGGAACCGACAAAGCTAGTAAGATGGCTGAAAGATTATATCATCAAATAATGCGTACTGAAATATTAAATAGCAAAATTCATATTATTGCAGAAGGAATGGGTGCACTTATTGTTTCAAATCTTTTAAAAGCTTTAATGCCACAAATAAGATCTATTGTCTTTTTAAATCCTATTTTTTCGCTGAGATATCATTTGGAGCAAGAGAAAGAGCATAAATTTTTCTATAAAAAACTCCTGAATGAGATTTCAGAATCGTATGAGATAGAAAAAGAATATGTAGAGGAAAAAGTTAAATTAATGGACCTTTCCAATGAGATTCCGCTCCTTCCAGTGAAAATTATTCATGTTTTATCCAATAGAAGGGCGTACCAGCAATCAGACATTTCAAAACGTATTGTCTCAAAATGGGAAAAACAAAATGATACTATCCAATCAACATTTATTTTACCCGAAAAGAAACAACAACTTGGTCAGATCATCACTCATTTTTTAACCCAATACGAAAAAGAATTATAAATTAGATTTTTTTTGCATAGGATACAATGAAGGTTGTAAAAGAAAAGGTAAGTACATTCAGGAAAATACGCTTGTCCTTACCTTTTTTATAGGAGGATAAGTAATGGACAAGGTTATTATATTAGGAACTTATGGTTTTGTTGGATATAGTATTTGTATGAAATTACTAGAAGAAGGATTGGAAGTGGAAGGGTATAGACTAGATCAAGGAGAATCTGAAGAATTTATTGAAAGTAAAAAGTTGATGATTGGAAGAAATTCTAATTTCAAGGAATGTTTATTAGAGGAAGACTTCCTATCAATGGAGCCGAAACAAGATTTGGTCATCTTAATTTCCTATTATGACTTATTTCATACAGTAAGTGAAAAAGAGTTATTAAATCATCCATTTTTAAAACTAAACATCGAACAGTCCCTCAGAAAGCTTCCAAATGTAAAAATCGTTTGTCTTTTTCCCAATGAATTTATGAATAGTATACCATCACCATTTCAGAAACAAATTCTCTCTCTAGAAAAAGAACATGTACCGTTTCAATCTATATTTTTACCTACTATATATGGCCCCTGGCAGCCAGAAACATTTTTATTTCAGCAGTATTTTTTAAAAATAGGTAACGTAGACAATCTTCAAATTGATGAGAGGGAATGCACGACTGATGCTCTTTATATAGATGATGTTGTTGAAAGTTTGATTGCTTTCATAATTTCCAAGAAAACAAGTAAAATTGTACTGCAAAATGAAGACCCAAATATGTGGTTGAAGTGTGCAGAATATTTAACTTTACAGTCATTTTATCGTTTTGACCAAAAGAATAGCATCCTGAACCAAGAAGACTGCCAGGTTGTAAAAGTAAAAGGGAGTATATCATATAAGGAAGCGTTAGAACATCAAAAATCTCAATCGAAATTAATTGCGAGCCTTTATTAATTTTTTTCTACGAACAGATTGAATGAGACGAGCATTTAAGAAAGGGATATGATACTATATATTCGTCAAAAGATGGATAAACTAACCATTTTCTAAAAACGAATTAAAGGAGATATCCGTATGCAAGATCATTCAATGAAATTCCTACCAATCGCAATGAAATACTTTCCAGAGGCCCAGCAGCAACTAAATCAAGCAGGGATTGAATTATCAATGGAAATGATTCAGCCGTTAATGACTTTATTTACAAAAGTGATGAATGAGGCATATGAATTAGGTAAAGAAGAAGCTTTAATAAAAGAGAAATAAGCCGCCTTTGTTGAACAGAACCCCAATTGTAAGACAAAACTAACATTTGGAGTTCTGTTCATTATTGGCAGCTTATTTTTTTTTGAGAAAATGTTTCTCAATTAATGGAGTAACCTTTGACATTAAAGGCTTGAGTTTACTTGCATAATCAACAATAATATCTAATTGGTTAAAAAGCTCTTCATAATTAATACTATTATTTTCTTCTTCATTTACATGAGAAGAAATATCTGAATCATCCCTTCTCCATTTATCACCAAACATTAATTTCGAAAAATTGTCATCTATGCGGTCTTTCTTATTATCAGCCAATATGATTCACCCCAAACCTAACTAATATTCATTACTATAGACTATGAAAAAAGGTAGAAGAGGTATAGGTTAGCGCCTGAATTATTTCAAACTCTTGCAAGCTACAATCAATATTTGTTAAAATTAGTACCAAGTCATAACAATTGATTATAATATGAAGATGAAATCCAAAAAGAAAATGCTTATAAGGTTTATAAGGAATGGTAAAGTCAGATATTAATAAAATCTGCTTATCCTAAAAAAGGAGTTGGATCATGATGAACGCAGGTATTGTAGGAATAGGAAGATATTTACCAGAAAAAATAGTTACAAATTTTGATTTGGAAAAAATAATGGATACTTCTGATGAATGGATCCGCACAAGAACAGGAATTGAGGAAAGAAGAATCTCTTCCGATGATGTTGATACATCTGATATGGCATATGGTGCTGCACAGAAAGCAATTGAAAATGCTGGTATCTCTGCATCTGATATTGATATGATTCTTGTAGCAACAGTTACACCAGACCAACCATTTCCTTCGGTTGCTTGTATGATTCAAGAGAAACTTGGGGCAAAAAGGGCTGCAGCTATGGATATTAGTGCAGCATGTGCAGGGTTTATGTATGGAATGGTAACTGCAAAGCAATTTATAGAGAGTGGAACTTATAAATACGTACTAGTAGTTGGTGTGGAAAAACTCACCAAGATAGTGGATTGGAACGATCGAAATACAGCGGTATTGTTTGGAGATGGGGCAGGTGCGGTTGTCCTTGGGCCAGTATCAGAAGGAAGAGGAATCCTTTCCTTCGAATTAGGGGCAGACGGATCAGGTGGTAAGCATTTATATCAAGAAAAAGACTTCATTACAATGAATGGTAGAGAAGTATTTAAATTCGCAGTTAGACAAATGGGAGAAAGCAGTGTTAATGTTTTAGAAAAGGCTGGTCTTAGCAAAGAAGATGTTGATTTTCTCATTCCACACCAAGCTAATATTAGAATTATGGAAGCATCCAGACAACGCTTAGAACTTCCTGAGGAAAAAATGTCAAAAACCGTGAATAAATATGGGAATACATCAGCAGCATCTATACCAATTTCAATGGTTGAAGAATTAGAAGCTGGTAAAATAAAAGATGATGATTTAATCATATTAGTTGGTTTTGGTGGCGGACTTACATGGGGAGCCATCGCACTACGCTGGGGAAAATAATAATATAAATATAGATTATAGGAGTTGAATGTTATGAAGAGACGAGTAGTTATTACAGGTGTAGGTGCTGTTACTCCACTAGGAATAAATGTAGAGACAACATGGGAAAATATAAAAAATGGAGTATCAGGTGTAGGACCATTAACAAGAGTAAATGCAGATGAGTATCCCGCAAAAGTGGCGGCTGAAATACGGGATTTCAATATTGAAGAATTTATCGATAAAAAAGAAGCTAGAAAAATGGACCGCTTCACTCAATATGCTGTTGCGGCTTCCTTAATGGCGGTAAAAGATGCTGATTTAATTATTAATGACGAAAATGCACCTCGAGTAGGTGTGTGGATTGGATCAGGTATTGGCGGTATGGAGACTTTTGAAAATCAATTTGAAACCTTTTTAAACCGTGGATATCGAAGAGTTAGTCCTTTCTTTGTGCCAATGATTATACCTGACATGGCAACAGGACAGGTTTCGATTACTCTTGGTGCTAGAGGATTTAATTCATGTACGGTAACGGCTTGTGCAACCGGAACAAATTCTATTGGTGATGCATTTAAAGTTATTCAACGAGGAGATGCAGATGTAATGGTAACGGGTGGAGCTGAAGCCCCAATCACCAGAATGTCAGTAGCTGGTTTCTGTGCAAATACAGCTTTATCAACGAATCAGGACCCAAGTACTGCTAGTCGTCCTTTTGATAAAAACCGTGATGGTTTTGTTATGGGGGAAGGGGCAGGTATCGTTGTATTAGAAGAACTAGAGCACGCTTTAGCTCGTGGCGCAAAGATATATGCAGAAATCGTAGGATATGGAGCAACTGGTGATGCTTATCATATTACAGCGCCTGCACCTGAAGGAGAAGGTGGAGCCCGTGCTATGAAAATGGCTTTAGATGATGCAGGCTTAAAGCCAGAAGATATCGAATATATCAACGCACATGGAACAAGTACGGAATATAATGATAAATATGAAACATTTGCTATAAAAACTGTATTTGGAGAGCATGCATATAAGCTTGCTGTAAGCTCTACAAAATCAATGACAGGACATTTACTTGGTGCAGCTGGTGGAGTAGAGGCAATTTTTACTGCATTAGCTTTAAAGGAAAATATCCTTCCTCCAACGATAAACTTAGAAACACCAGACCCAGAATGTGATCTTGATTATATTCCAAATGAAGCTCGCCATAAAGAAATTAAGGCAGCTATCAGCAACTCATTAGGGTTTGGTGGACATAATGCAACAATTGCGTTAAGAAAATATGAAAACTAATAAGTAGGGGGGATGATTCGTCATCTCTCCTTTTTATTCCTCGAAATTTTACCTAAGGACCATTTTTCTCTTCCTACATACAATGTTGTAGAAGTTAAAAGATGAGGGGTGAGAAAATGGGAGTCGAAAAAACAGATATTTGGTTACGGGACTCGTTTGAACATCCTATTGAAATATGTAAGGATATGTGTAATTTTCGAAAAAAAAATGAATTGGAACAATTTTATCAATATTTAGTTCGATTTGGTATGTATCGCCCTAATCCAGAGAGTAAGAGGATTTATGAAGAGTTAGTAAAAGCGGGAATGTGGGGAAAAGTTCATTCTCTTTATGAAAAATATAAAAAAAATTGGAATGGTCCCCATGTCCCCATCTATATTTTTCCCATTGATAAGGGAAGCCGATTCTTGTTTAAATCCAATCAATCTAAGTCTGGAGTATCCTTTCAAGATAAAATATTCTTATTTTTATCTAACATAGATGACATTCAAGAACTTGAAGCACTATTTATTCATGAATATCATCATGTTTGTAGGATGAATGGCCTCAATAAGCCATTAAATGAATATACGTTATTGGATTCAATTATAATGGAAGGGCTTGCCGAGGATGCTGTTCATGAGCAAATAGGAAGGAAATATGTGGCGAATTGGAGCAAAGAGTTGACCAATGAGCAATTCCAACATTTCTGGAAAAAGTATTTTAACAAGCATCTAACAATAAAGAAAAAGGATAGCCTTCATGACCATTTATTATTTGGAAAAGGATTTGTACCCAAAATGTTAGGTTATACATGTGGTTATCATCTCGTTAGAAAATATAGGGAACAAGAACATTTTTCTACAAAAGCATCTTTTACGATGTTGCCAGAAAATTTCATAAATAATATTTTAGATGAAGCCTGATGAAACAGGCTTTTTTCTTTATCTCTAAACTTTTACTTTCGAAATGTTAAAAAAACTATTGCAATTGTAATAAATCTGTAATAATATTTTATTCAAATAAAGCAAAATTTACTGAATAATTCAAAAAAAAGTAAGAGGTGTCCTTATGAGCGCAAATATCCATAAAGACGCACCTTTGCTTGAAGTGAAGAACTTAGAAACAGCCTTTTCCATTGACGGATCGTACTACAATGCAGTGGATAATGTTTCTTTCACAGTAAAGCCTCGACAAATTGTCGGGATCGTAGGTGAGTCAGGTTGTGGTAAATCCGTAATGTCTCTCTCCATTATGAAGCTTTTACCAAAAGGAATTGGAAAAATCAATTCAGGTGAAATTCTATTTGATGGGGTTAATCTAGAA
The DNA here is from genome assembly GCA_035631415.1 of Pseudoneobacillus sp. Taxonomy (GTDB): domain Bacteria; phylum Bacillota; class Bacilli; order Bacillales; family Cytobacillaceae; genus Pseudoneobacillus. The sequence goes on from DASQIV010000600.1 coordinate 6,184, forward strand.
AAATTAACTGATAACGAGATTAATAAAATTCGTGGTAAAGATATTTCAATGATCTTCCAAGAGCCTATGACATCGTTAAATCCAGTATTTACAATTGGTTTCCAATTGCAAGAGGTACTATTTAATCATCAAAAAATCTCAAAAAAAGATGCGCGATTAAAGAGTATTGCTCTATTAAAGAGTGTGGGAATATCTAGACCTGATAAGATTGTCGATGAATACCCACATCAATTATCAGGTGGTATGAGACAAAGGGTTATGATTGCTATTGCAATTGCTTGCCAACCAAAGCTACTAATAGCGGATGAGCCAACAACAGCACTTGATGTTACAGTACAAGCCCAAATTTTAGAATTATTAAAGGAAATACAAGAAGTAAATGATATGTCCGTTATCTTGATCACGCATGACTTAGGTGTTGTAGCTGAGATGTGTGATGACGTTATCGTAATGTATGCAGGAAGAATTGTAGAAAAAACAGATGTTGATACACTGTTCCATGACCCAAAACATCCTTATACAAAACTTCTAATGGGAGCTATTCCTAAAATGGATGAGGACGTAGAAGTCCTTAGCACGATAAAAGGGATTGTACCATCCTTAAAGAATATGCCTAAGCATGGATGTAAGTTTGCTGCACGATGTCCTCAAGCGATGCCAGAATGTACAAGTATTACCCCACTTTTAGCAGAAAATGCGGTAGGTCATGATGTTGCTTGTTTGTTATATGAAACAAGTAAGCCTAAAGAAGGGGTGAAATCATAATGAATACAACAGATGTGAAAAATTCTTCCTCTACAGTTAAGGATAATAAAGAAAAAGAGACTCTGTTAGAAGTCCGTAATTTAAAAACCTATTATCCTATTAAAGGTGGAATTTTAAGGAAAACGGTGGCAGTTGTTAAAGCCGTGGATGATATCTCTTTTGAAATAAAAAAAGGAGAAACATTAGGTCTAGTTGGTGAATCTGGCTGTGGTAAATCTACTGCTGGACGTACCATTTTAAGATTACTAGAACCTACTGAGGGGAAAATTATATTTGATGGTCAAGATATTACTAATTTAAGAGGAACATCATTAAGAAAAATTCGAAAAGATTTTCAAATGGTATTTCAGGATCCATATGCATCTTTGAACCCAATGATGATGGTTGGGAACCTAATCTCTGAACCGATTCGTAATTATACGAAAAAGTCACAAAGTGAATTAAAAGATGAAGTTATGGATCTCCTTGAAAAGGTTGGTCTTCCAGAGGATGCTTATTATAAATACCCGCATGAATTCTCAGGTGGACAGCGACAACGTATTGGTATCGCTAGGGCACTTGCGTTAAGACCAAAATTGATTATTGCAGATGAGCCAGTATCAGCGTTGGATGTATCCGTACAATCTCAAGTTTTAAATCTATTAAAAGAGCTTCAAGGCGAGTTTGGCCTAACTTTCTTATTCATAGCACATGATTTAAGTGTTGTTAAGCATATGAGTGATCGAATTGGAGTTATGTATTTAGGTGGTCTTGTAGAGGTATCAGAGAAAGATAGTTTGTATGCTGAGCCTTTACATCCTTATACACAAGCATTAATTTCAGCCATTCCAGAGCCAGATCCAAGGAAAAAGAAGGATAGAATTATTCTTGAGGGCGATGTACCTAGTCCAATTGCTCCACCTTCAGGCTGTACTTTCCATCCACGCTGTGCTCACGCTAAACCGGAGTGTTCAAGTGTGAAGCCAGTATTGAAGGAGGTGAAGCCTGGGCATAGGGTTGCATGTCACTTGTATAACTAAGATTTAAAAAATTAAATTATATTACCGGGGGGAAAACCATGAAAAAGTCAGCATTATGGCTAGTTTCACTAGTGATGATCATGTCGTTGTTCTTAGCTGCTTGTTCAGGAGACAAGAAGTCTTCTACAGAGCCAAAAGACAACGCAGGTAAAGAAACAGGCGAAGTAAAATCAGGTGGTAAAGTTACATTTGGATATTCACAACCATTCAAAGGCGTTCTTTCTTATGCTTATTATGAAGGTGAAGACGATGCAAACGCGCTTCAATTTATGCATGAAGGTTTAATTGCGACAAATGATCAATTACAACCTGAACCAAACCTTGCAGATTGGACACTTTCTGATGACCATTTAAAGCTTACATTTAACATTAAAAAAGGTGTTAAATGGCATGATGGTGTTGAATTAAAAGCTGAAGATATGGAATATGCTTGGTACTTAATTGCAGACACAACATATGAAGGTCCTCGTTTTGCAAACGTAGAAATGATCAAAGGTGCTCAAGAATATAAAGATGGTAAAGCTAAGACAATCGAAGGTATTAAAGTAATCGATGATTATACAATCGAAGTTACTGTAAAAGAACCTTCTGTTAACTTATTAGATAACATCTGGTCAATTCCAGAACCAAAACACTATTATGGTGATATTTCTTCTAAAGAACTACCAAACGCTGACCAAGTTCGTAAAAATCCTATTGGTGTAGGACCATTTAAAGTGAAAAACATCGTTCCTGGTGAAATGATTGAATTTGAGCGTTTTGATGATTACTGGCGTGGACCAGCTAAATTAGATGGCGTTGTTTACAAAATTATTGATGGATCCCTTGCTCAAGGCTTAATTGAAAATGGAGAAATTGATGTAATGCTTGCTCCATCAGATCAATGGGAGCAAATTAAAGCACTTCCAAATATTAATCCTGTAACAATTGATGCAATGTCTTACAGCTATATCGGTATTGACCTTGGTCATTATGATAATAAAGCTGGGAAAGTTGTAATGGATAACCCTAAATTCCAAGATAAGCGCGTTCGTCAAGCATTAGCATATGCTCTTGATCGTCAAGCGTTCGTAGATGCTTTCCGTAATGGATTAGGTAAGCCATTAAACGTTCCATTCCCATCAGTATCATGGGCTAAAATTGATGACAGTGAAATTAACACATATGATTTTGATCCAGAAAAAGCTAAGTCTTTATTAGATGAAGCTGGTTATAAAGATGTTGATGGTGATGGATTCCGTGAAGATCCAAACGGAAAACCATTTACAGTTAACTTTGACGCAATGAGCGGTGCAGAAACTTCTGAAGCTCGTGCTCAATTCGTAATTCAATCATGGCAAGAAGTTGGCGTTAATGCAAAGCTTAACGGTGGATCTTTAAAAGACTTTAACTTATTCTATGATTCAATCGATGCTGATGATCCATCAGTTGAAACATTCCATGGTGCTTGGGGACTTTCAGCGGATCCAGATCCATCAGGAATTTGGTTATCTACTGATAAGTGGAACATGGGTCGTTGGTTAAGTGAAGAGTCAGATGCATTAATTAAGAAGGGTGTTCAATTCCCTGAAGATCCAAACAAAGACGTTATTGAATATCGTAAAGAAGTTTATGCTGAATGGCAAAAACTTGTAAACGAAGAGCTTCCAGTAATCTTCTTCGAACAACGTGAAGATGCTTGGGCAATCAACAAACGTGTAGGTGGAGTAAAAGTAACACCATTTGGAACAGACGAGTTCTACAACTGGCACATCGTAGAATAATCAACTTACTCTAAATACATTGTACGATAAGGAGAATGGAGTATGCTTCAGTATATAATCCGTAGAGTTCTAGGAATGATTCCTATTATTTTCCTTATCTCAGTAGTGGTATTTACCCTGGCAAAATTAATGCCAGGGGATGCCCTTTCTGGAAAGATAGACCCACTTAATTCTGATCCTGAATATATCGAAGAAATGCGTGAAAAGATGGGCT
>DASQIV010000601.1:0-5849 GCA_035631415.1 Pseudoneobacillus sp.
GAAGAATTATCAATTAGACTTTGCATCTAGCACAATTGATGGTATTATTAAAAATGGTAAGTAATATGGTGTGTAGTGATGGTGGAGGTGTATGTTTGTGTCTGAATCCAGCGCAACAACGGAAATCTTAGTGGAATTGCCGCAACATCTTTTAAACGAGTTAGATGGTTTTGTTAAACAAGAAAATGTAAACAGAAGCGAACTCATCTATCAAGCAACGAAAATGTATTTGCGCGAGCGGAAAAAGAGACAAATTCGCGAAGCCATGAGACGAGGCTATATGGAAATGGCTAAACTTAACTTAACGATTGCATCGGAAGCTTTTTTAGCAGAGTACGAAGCGGAACACACAGTAGAACGTCTTGTTAGCGGAGGATAATCCGTTGATAGTGAAGCGTGGTGACGTTTATTTTGCGGACCTATCCCCAGTTGTTGGTTCTGAACAAGGCGGCGTCCGACCTGTACTTGTCATTCAAAACGACATTGGGAACCGGTTTAGTCCCACAGTCATTGTTGCAGCAATCACAGCTCAAATCCAGAAAGCGAAGCTGCCAACCCATGTTGAAATTGATGCGAAACGTTATGGCTTTGAACGAGATTCAGTCATTCTATTAGAACAAATTCGTACAATTGATAAGCAGCGGTTAACAGATAAGATTACTCATCTCGATGACGAAATGATGGAGAAAGTGGATGAAGCCTTGCAAATTAGCTTAGGTCTCATCGAGTTTTAAATTTTGAAAATACGCTCTTTGATAGGAGAGCGTTTTCTATACATAATCTAAAAAAATACTGGTGTATCTGCAAAAAGACAGGCAAAGGTGCTTGTCTTTTTTTATTATTTTAAGACCTTTTACAGGGTGAATTTTTATTAGAAAAAAACAGTCGTTTTTTCAAAAAACAAGGTTTATCTTTGCTGAAAACGGGTAAAAAACTAGGTGATATTCAATAGGAAATAAATTGACGCAATAAGGGGATTGTCATTAAATTGAAATATACAACATATTTTATGTAAGTTATATTACAAATTTTTTTTTAGCGTTACATGTCCATGATAAATCTTAGCGGTCAAGGTTGATATGATAGAATGGGGAGGATGACATGGAAAACTTAATATTAGAATATATTTATGCCAACAAAAGCGAATTGCTCCACACTTGGATGGAGGAAATGAAAGAAAGAGCAGATGAACGGGTCATTAAATTAGTTTCTGATCAGGTATTTACAGGGACAAGCAGAGAGTTTATTGATCTGATTATTTCGAATATAAAGGAATCCAAAGATGAATTTCAAATTAAACTAATTGATTTTGCAGAAAAAGTTGTCCGTTTTGGATGGCCATTACATTTTGTTACCGAAGGTTTACAAACCTTTGGCCGTTTAGTTTTCGAAGAAATGAGCAAGGGTGATTTGGTTACAAAGGATAACCAAATGGATATTGTTTATGAATTTGATCGATGGATGACTCCGATGCGCAATGAGATTGTTAATGTCTATTCAAAAACCTGGGAAAGAACGGTATCGTTACAGAAAATTGCTCTCCAGGAGCTTTCGGCACCATTAATCCCGGTTTTTGAAGGAATAACAATTATGCCATTAGTCGGTACAATTGATACAGAAAGAGCTAAGCAGATTATGGAAAATCTCCTTCATGGAGTTGTTAAACACCGATCTGAAGTAGTATTAATCGATATTACGGGAGTACCGGTTGTCGATACAATGGTTGCTCACCATATCATCCAAGCGGCAGAAGCGGTTCGTCTTGTAGGGTCGACATGTATGCTGGTTGGAATTCGACCAGAAATAGCCCAAACGATTGTCAATTTGGGTATTAATTTAAACACGCTAACGACAAAAAATACATTGAAAAAGGGAATAGAAGCCGCATTAGAAATAACAAAACATAAAATTGTTAAGGTGGTGGGGACAGAGTGAGAATACCCATTTTAAAATTGAAAGATTACTTATTAGTCTCCATTCAATGGGAATTAGATGACCAGACCGCACTTCAATTTCAAGAGGACTTATTGCATAAAATTCATGAAACGAGTGCAAATGGAGTGGTCATTGATATTACTTCCATTGATTTTATTGACTCGTTTATTGCTAAGGTTCTCGGTGATGTCATTAGCATGTCAAAGTTAATGGGTGCACAAGTAGTGATTACTGGTATTCAGCCTGCTGTCGCCATCACGTTAATTGAATTGGGAATCAGTTTGGATGATGTCCTTACTGCCTTAGATTTAGAAAAAGGTTTGGAGAAATTACAACAGGAATTGGGGGATTAGAATTTATGGGCATCCAATCCTGCGTGAAGATAATTAATGAATGGGACATCGTAGCAGCAAGGCAACTTGGTCGAAATGTTGCAAAAGAGCTTGGCTTTGGTACGGTTGATCAAGCTCGTATTACAACTGCAATTAGTGAACTCGCTAGAAATATATATTTATATGCCGGCCATGGCCAAATCTGCATAGAAAAGCTTTTTATTGGAGGAAAAGCGGGATTGCAAATTGTAGCAACAGATAATGGACCTGGGATAAATGATATACGTCAAGTAATGGAAGATGGCTATTCTACATCAGGTGGACTAGGAGCAGGACTACCAGGTGTAAAAAGGTTAATGGATGAATTTTTAATTGATTCAGTGCAAGGCGAAGGGACAGAAATAAAAACAACCAAATGGCTCCGTTAGTTAGGTGGGGGGAGTACAATGGATTTTCGTGAATTAATGGAGTTAAACTATAAAGAAATGCTAGCTAATTATATGGAAAATCCATCTGAGCAAGCACTTTACCAAGGTCAAAAATTCAGTAGAAAATCAATTGAGCATCTTATATCTCCTGAAGAAATTATCATGTTGCATAAAAGCTTGCTTGAAGAGCTTGAACCTAATTTGCCAGCTAAGTTTATTCGTTCATTTGATATTCTATTAGAAGTAATGATGGGCTACGGTTTAGCTTATCGAGAACTTCAAAGCTTAAGGCATAAACAAAATGAGATAAGAACAGAAATAGAAATTGCTGCGAATGTACAACAAACGTTACTAGGAACCCATATACCTTCAGTAGAAGGGCTAGATATTGGTGCGTTAAGTGTTCCTGCTAAGCATATGAATGGGGACTATTTTCACTTTGTAGAAGATGAAAATCAAAATATTAACGTTGCAATAGCTGATGTGATAGGAAAGGGGATTCCTGCTGCATTATGTATGTCCATGATAAAGTATGCGATGGATAGTTTACCGGAAAGTCGTAACACACCAAGTACCGTCTTAGAAAATTTAAATAGGGTCGTAGAGCAAAATGTTGATTTAAGCATGTTTATTACCATGTTTTACGGTATGTACTCTTTAAGAAATCATACATTTCAATATGCATCTGCAGGCCATGAACCGGGATTCTTTTACTGCTCGGAAACGAAATCATTTTCTGAATTAGAGGCAAAGGGACTTTTGTTAGGAATTGAAAAAAAGACGAAATATCTGCAGTTTGAAAAGAAAGTAAATCAAGGAGATATGATTATTTTAATGTCTGATGGTGTAACAGAATGCCGAACAGAAACTGGATTTCTCGAAAGAGACTCTTTAATTGCTTTTATTCAAAAATATATACACTTACCTTCCCAAGAAATAGTGAACAATATTTATCGGGAACTAGAGAAACTGCAACATTTTCAATTACGTGACGACTTTACATTAATCATCTTAAAAAGAGATGTTTAGGAATGAAGAGGATCGGGTAAGTAAAAATTAGCGAGATGATGGATTTCTCAGAAAGGTGGGTCTGCTATGAATATGACAATAGATATAAAGGAAAATCACCAATACGTTGATGTATTTGTTGGTGGAGAAATTGACGCTTATACAGCCCCTAAGCTAAAAGAAAAACTTTTTCCTTTATCAGAACAAGAAGGGGTTAAAATGGTCGTAAACCTTTCTGCTGTTACATACATGGATAGTACTGGATTAGGTGTTATTGTAGGAGTATTTAAATCCATTAGAAAATACAACGGACAGTTTCAGTTGACTGGACTATCTGACAGATTAATAAGGCTATTTACTATAACGGGTCTTTCTGAAATTATCGATATTAACAGTGTGGTAGAGGGTGAAATTCAATGAATCAACCATTTGATTATATAGAAATGAAAATCCCTGCAAAGCCAGAATATGTTGGGGTGATTCGCTTAACTTTATCAGGAATTGCGAGTCGTATCGGATTTTCTTATGAAGAGTTGGATGATTTAAAAATTGCAGTTAGTGAGGCATGTACAAATGCGGTTCAACATGCCTACCAAAATGATGCTCACGGAGAGGTTATCGTTGGTTTTGGTTTATACGAAGACCGAATTGAAATAATGGTTGCCGATAATGGAGATAGTTTTGATTTTGAGCAAGCTCGCAAAGGACTTGGTCCCTATGATCAACATGATTCGGTCGAGTTTTTACGAGAAGGAGGCTTAGGTCTCTACTTAATTGAAACCTTGATGGATGAAGTCAGAATTCATCACAAAGTAGGCGTAACTGTTTTTATGACTAAATACCTTGAGGGAGAGCGGGTGGAGATCGATGCAGAAACCATCTCAACCTAATCATTCAAGTAAGGATACAGTCAATCAATTAATCCACGCCTACCAGTTACATCAAGATGAAGAAGCTCAAAAGCAACTCGTTTTACAATATCAAAACCTTGTAGAAATGCTAGCTCGGAAATATTCAAAAGGTAGATCCTTTCATGAGGATATTTACCAAGTGGGAATGTTAGGTCTATTAGGTGCCATTCGTAGGTATGATGATTCATTTGGAAAAAGCTTTGAGGCTTTCGCGGTACCAACCATTATTGGAGAAATTAAAAGATTTTTACGAGATAAAACATGGAGTGTGCATGTCCCTAGACGGATTAAAGAATTAGGGCCGAAAATAAAATCAACAGTTGAAGAATTAACGGTTAAGCTACAACGATCACCAAAGGTATATGAAATAGCTGAAATGCTTGAAGTATCAGAAGAGGAAATTTTAGAAGCAATGGAAATGGGTAAAAGCTATCAAGCGTTATCCGTTGACCATTCTATAGAGGCTGATGCAGAAGGTGGAACAGTAACGCTATTAGACATTGTCGGAGATGTTGATCAAGGTTACGAAAGAATTAATCAAAAGCTTGTGTTGGAAAAGGTTTTACATGTATTAACGGAACGGGAGAGACAGATTATCCAATATACGTATCTTGATAACTTAAGTCAAAAAGATGCTGGAGATAAATTAGGAATCTCCCAGATGCATGTTTCACGACTACAAAGAAGAGCAATCAAGAAATTAAGAGAAGCCATCTACTCAGATGTAAATAGTTCGGAGTGCCTTTCATGATGGAATTTAAAAAAAAACACATTGAAGTGTATGCACACCAGTCAATTAAAGAGGGAAAAACTCAATGTGGGGATGGTTACTTTTATTTTGAAACAGATGAATATTTTATTTGTGTAGTTGCAGATGGGTTGGGTAGTGGCCAATATGCGCATGAGGCTGCTTTAGCTGTTACGCAAATAATTGAAGAGAACCATCAGGAAAGTGTAGAAGTTTTAATGAAAGAATCTAATAGAGTTTTGCTCGAAAAAAGAGGTGCAGCTGTTTCTATTTTTAAAGTTTATTTTCAATCTCGTGAATTTGTCTATAGCTGTGTAGGAAATATACGTTTTTACCTCTACACCCCAAATGGGAATCTCATTTATCCATTACCAGTCTCTGGTTACTTATCAGGGAGGCCTCAAGTCTACCATACACAAAGATTTTCATATGAACCAAATTCAAAATTTATTATACACTCTGATGGTTTTGTCTATCATGGGATAAA
>DASQIV010000602.1:0-3025 GCA_035631415.1 Pseudoneobacillus sp.
ATTATTTTGTTAAAGCATGTTCTACTTTAATACATCGATCCATCACGACTTCATAGCCCTTTTCTTTTAAAAAATGATAGGCTTCTTCGTTAACTAAACCTAACTGAGCCCAAAAAACATCTGCATCAACTTCAATAAACTCTTTTGCAACTTCCATTAAAAATTCAGATCGACGGAAAACATTCACAATATCAATATGTCCTTCAACCTCTTTAAGAGAAGGAACCGCTTTTACACCTAATATATGGTCGACAGCTGGGTTTACAGGTATAATCTCATAACCTGCATTCTGCATCGCTTCTGATACCATATAGGAAGTACGATTAGGGTCATCACTAAGTCCAACAACAGCTATCCGTTTTGCCTTTTTTAAAATTACTCCAAGCTCTGGACGAGAAGGAATCGAAATACTCACATGTATCACTCCTTGGCTTAACTTAATAACATTCTCTCTTAATCTTACCTTGTATTGGAAAATAATTACTAGTTATCAGCTTAAATAAAAAGTTTAATTTTTAATTATGGATTATTTTTTGTCTGCCTTTGTATAATTATTATTGGAGTGTAAAGCAGCCCAAGCGGTATCATCGGCAAAGAATCGTGACCAGCTAGCAACGCCTGCTAATTGATATTTTGAAGCTATATCTGCACGTTTTTTTAAAGATAATTCATCTTCTAGCCAAACTTTATAGGTTGAATTTTCCTCTCTCACATAAAATTCAGCATAGTTTTGACCGGTAAGACTATCGTATCGAGGTGTTAATGAATTTTCTACTAGCCATTCTTTTATTTTTGTCATGGACAGTGCTTTTGATGATACTTCCGTTTGACCATCAGAAAGCAATTGTTCCTTCCAAAGTCTAGTATAAAGTGGGACACCTAAAACAAGTTTATCGTGTGGTATTACTTTTAATATTTCTTCGATATTTTTCTCAACCCAAGGTAGACTTGCTACACTTCCAGCTATAGGTGAAGACCCCCAATGTTCATCATAGGCCATGACCATTAAATAATCGAGAATTGCGCCAAGTTTATCTCTCTCATAAAAAGCAGACCAATTACCGCTAGAAGAGATAAAGGTGATATCCATTGATACGGTGAGCCCTGCTTCATGAAGTAGGGGTGTTGCTTCCCTCACGAATTGTGTGATGAATGGACCATCCTCTACATTTACGTTCTCAATATCAAGATTAATGCCGTCTAAATGATACATTTGACTATAATGAAGAAGTTGCCGAATCATTTTTTGTCTAGTCCCATAATCCTTAAATGCTAAATGAGTTAGTTCTGGATCGAATGCGTTGGAAAACAGTGCCCATACTTGGTATCCTCGAGAATGAGCCCATTTCACATAATCCAATTCGCCTAAATTTTTTATATTCCCTTCTCCATTTTCAAGTTCAAACCATGTTGGTGATACGACATTAATACCCGGCATTTCCGGTAATTTATTTGGATCAGGATTTCGATTATAAACGGCTTCCCAGGTTAGTCTTATCGGACCTTTTACTTCTTTTAAGGTAGCGGGTTTTTCTTCATGAACAATTAAGATTTTCTCAGAGTCCCCTTTACCCACCAATTTCTTTTGAAGGTAACCTGCAATCCCACTTTGTTTACGAACAAGTAAGTAATCGTCTTTTTCCCCTTCATAAAACAGTTTTTCTCCATTTTTCACGTCAGCAAAATAGGGTGACTGAAGTTTAGGCTCGGATCTTAAACGGAGTTTTTCCGGATGGACTTCTTTTTCTCTAATCTTAGCGTGGACTAATTCTTCCCCATTTTCTTGTATCCAAATGGCATTTGTTTCCTTTAATTTTTTATATTGGATGGGATAATAGTTTAATAATGGTTCGATAGCGACATACAATTCACCATTTGAGGTTTGTGTTGTCGGTACGTGAAGTTTAACTGGTTTTTCATTCACATAATAAGTCAATGATTCAGTTGGCATTTGAACCACTTTATTTTTAGTTGTTAAGATAATAGAATTAGAGTTTTCATCAAAAATCAAAGAATCATCTAGGTTTTCTTTTATAAAATTAATCGGTATAAAAACCGCTTCTCTTATGATTAGAGCATTGCCATGTTGTTTATTTTGATAGAGTATTGGATTCTCACCTCTAAAATAGGGATTCTTTTCTTTGGAAGCAAAAGGATATAAAAGTAATAGAATGGCAGATACGATCATCACAATGGCTATAATGAGGCCTGTAATGATCCATTTAAATGGGATTGGTGTTTTGCTGTGATATTCAACACGTGACATTATTCTTTCCTCCCTTCCTTCAATCGTACTATATTATTCGGAAAAGAAAATCAATTTTTTCATGGAAGAATTAGAAACGTTTCATAGTGGGCTATAAGAATGGTTCCTAAAGTATGTTTTGGAATGCTTCTTAAAAATAACGTTTGATGTATAGATATTCATGTTCAATTAATGTTACAATAATAAGCACGAATATTATTCGAAGGGGAAGTTTTCATGGCAATGTACATAATAGTAATCATCTTAGCTTATCTTCTTGGGTCAATCCCTTCTGGACTCATCGTAGGGAAAGTGTTTTACGGAAAAGATATTCGCGAACACGGTAGTGGAAATCTAGGGGGTACAAATACCTTTCGGACACTAGGAATTAAAGCTGGAATGGCTGTAACGATTGCAGACATTTTAAAAGGAACTCTTGCAACGGCATTACCATTTTTCTTTGACCTTGAACTACACCCATTACTTGTAGGTATCTTTGCTGTAGTAGGACATATGTATCCAGTCTTTGCAAATTTCCGTGGTGGAAAAGCGGTAGCTACTTCCGGAGGCGTATTATTATGTTATGCACCGGTCATGTTTGTCATTATGCTTGGAATTTTCTTTTTATGTTTATATCTCACTAAATATGTGTCCCTATCCTCCATGCTAGCGGCATTATCTGCCCTCATTTATGCATTAATCATTTGGGACAAACCATTAATTTATGTTGTATCCATTTTAGCCATTTTTGTTATCTATAGACATCGAACGAATGTAAAG
>DASQIV010000603.1:0-2403 GCA_035631415.1 Pseudoneobacillus sp.
AGTTAAACCAGAATTACGTAAAAACGTACGTCTTGAAGATTTTTTTTCTGTTTGTACATTATGTTTTTCAGACAATGGTAACTCTCCCATCTATTTTCGTTTATAAGTCCAGCTAGAAACTAGAATACTAATTTCAAACAATAGTAATAATGGAATCACAATTAGGAAATCCGAAATAAAATCCGGTGGAGAAATGACAACACCCACTACTACCAGGATGAAATAGGATAGTCTTCTCATTTTCCTTAGTAAAGTTGGTGTGACTATTCCAAGTTTTGTAAGGAATAATACAACAACAGGCATTTCGAAAATAATGCCAACAGGAATGATAAGATTAAACATAAAGGTAAAATATTGATTCATTCCATAGGTTTCTGTAGCACCTATCGATTGGTTAATATTAGACATAAAATCCAACATTAACGGAAATAGAACAAAATAACTAAAGCTTACTCCCATTAGAAACAAGAGGAAGGAAACAGGAATATAAATATAGGTTCCTTTAGCTTCTTCTTCAGAAAGCCCTGGTTTTACAAATAACCATATTTGATGCAAAGCCATAGGTAGAGTAATAAGTAAAGCAAGGATAATTGCACACTTAAAATAAATCAGTATTCCATCAGTAAACCCAAATACATTCCAATCAACATTAACAGCGGTAGGTTGGGATTTAATTAAGTTTAATAGTTTTGAAGCAAGGCTGAATCCGATCCCTAGGGACACAATAAAAGCCGCTGCTACAATAATGATTCGCTTCCTTAGCTCCGTTAAATGTTCAACAAGAGTGTATTCTTGATCCATGTTCCATCACCACCCATTTATTTCATATCGTAAAATTGCCTAACCTTATAATATTTAATTGACTAAACTTATAAGAATAGTAAGGTATAGTAACATAAAAATCTTCATTCCTACGAAGTAAGAACCTCTCAAATTTTTAGCAACTATAAAAAATAAATTCTCCGTCATATGTAAATCTATCATTAAAAAAATTTCAATATAATGATTTTATGCATTAACCACTACTATTTTTGAATGCTAGATATAACTCGTTGTTTAAAAATTCAAGTAGGGAAATTTATAAACAACGATACGAGAAAAATATTTTTTCACAAATTTGACACAAAACATTAACACATTCGTCACAAATGTAGTAATATTGACTTTGGATATTTCGTCACTCGTAATATTATACTCTTCGAAAATGATTTGTAAATGTAAAGTTAAATTTTTGTGAAAGTTATTTTAAAAAAGTAAAAAAGAGGAGGTGTGATGGTTGACAGAACATAATAAAGCAGAACTAAGAATGTTAAGCCAGATTTTCTTAGCAATTTTTATGGTTGCGGATTACGGCTTATTTCTTAGATTAAATAACTCGGAATTTCCATGGTTTGCGTTAGCGGGAGCATCTGTGGGTCTATCCATCATTTTATTTTGCTGGGTAGGTAAGAAATATGTACTATTCAATGTTGTCTTATTAGCAGGGACAGCTATCTACTCGATTGCTTATAATTGGAGTGCGTTATTTAATATTCACTAAAGAGATCTTGATCCCAATTCCACCCATTTAAAAATCTAGAAGTACATCCATTTTCATGTTAATTAATGAGAAAAAATATATAGTAGAATATATAAACTAGTCGTGTACAAACAAACAAACGAAGAAGGACTTTCACTTATGTGAAAGTCCTATTTCTATTTAATAAGGTGAAAGTTTGTCGATGGTGTCTTTGCATAAAAACTATTTACAATAGAAATGAAACAAAAGGGAGATTTAAAATAAGGAATTTATGACAAAAAATTTTAGACTTTAAAACATAGTATGTTTACTAATAAGTATTTAAACAGATATTAAAAAAGAAAGGTGGTGTTTCTTAAATGAGCGATTGGAATGAACAAGCAGCTGCAAACAATAACCTAAATTCTGTTACGATTAAAAGTTCAAAACTAGTTGGTAAGGAAGGATTACAGACTAGTGAGACAACACCTAATGTTTCAAATGATGTGTCTAGTGAAGGTAAGGATGCTGAATTTCTTAATAAGCATCTATTAAGTAGGCAACCTGGAATGTAAAAATGAAACTGCGTTATTGTTTAGGCGATACTTTTTAATAAACAGTATCGCTTTTTTTATTAAGGCTCTGTTAAACATGAATGTTGATTTCCGCTGCAGACACTCGCTTTCCGCGGGAAGAATTATGAAAAAGCCCTACTGCCGGCTTTTTCAAAAAACAAATTCTTCCTTGGGGCGTGCGGTGAGCCTCCTCGTCGCTTTCGCTCCTGTGGGGTCTCACCTGTCCCGCTGCTCCCGCAGGTAGGAAAAATGGATTTGTATTTTTCCATGTCTCGCACCTTCCGCTCCAATCAACATTGTTAAAAATCAACACTGCTCTTTAACACAGCC
>DASQIV010000604.1:0-2268 GCA_035631415.1 Pseudoneobacillus sp.
AACAGGTAACAGCTGCATCCATGGTTGATCTTGCCAAGAATGCTTAATTTTTAAGGCATATTCTATCATTAGTTCACAAAGTTCGTATAAATGATGTGTAGTAGTAAAGTTGTCCTATGAATATTACCAGAAAATTCGGTATATTTATTCATACTAACTTATAAAAAATTCTATATAATGGAAATACACCAAGATTTTACCTAAGGTCGCAACACAAATCTCGGCTTTAGGAGTGTGAAGATGATACGATGAGAAATATTGCCTTCGCTTTGCTGATTGGTGGATTAGTTGGTATTATGGGTCACGTAAGGAAAAGAGGGAAAATCATCATCCCGAGAAGAACCAAAAAGTTTATCTATTTGGGATTTCTAGAGGAAGTTTTAATGGGAGCATTCACAGCTGTAGTACTAGTCATTTCAGCCGATACGGATTCATTATTTAGAATTATCTTCATTTCTATCTTGGCTGGTTTAGGTGGAGATGCTTTCCTAAAGGGCTTAGAGGTTTTTCGCACAGATCCCATTTCCAGAACACCTAAAGATCGAACAAACGAAAGTTAAAAACGAAAACCCCTTTCAGCAAAAGAAAGGGGTGTTTCTTGTGGTTATCAGCATAAATGGTTTGAAATACCAGATTCCTTGAATTTCTTGGTGCGTTTATTCCCTTATCTTACCATCATAGACAGCAGTATTTTCTCCATTTCCTCTTTCGCGAGAATGTCCGCTATGATGACAATTTTATAGTTTTGTTCGGAGTTGGTTACACGCATTCCTTGAACATTTGTATCATTGGAATAATGGAAATCAAACTGATATCCATCCAAAGTATAGGAATCTGACTGATCAAATTGAAATCTATCTAATTCATCATCTTGTTTCCCTGCTAGCTGAAAAATTTTATATCCAAATTCACCCTTTCTATATTCGAATTCCACAATCGGATTTTGATTAGGATGCTCCTCTTCTGTATGGGCAATGATATTGAGTAGTTGGTATCCATCTGGAATGAAACCTGGTTTATTAATCGGATAATCGACCATATTTTGTGCTTCTACTAAGGTATGGGTGGTTAATGTATCTAACTTTGTTTCGTATTTCTCTAGCTTTTTACTGATATCATTTAATCTAGCTTGATCTTTCGGACTTAATTTTTCTGTTTTTTGAACGACATTGCCGTTTTCTGTTACTGTCATTTTTTTCACTAATTCAGCAGCTTCTTTTTGCAAAAGGCTGTATTGAATAAATTCCTCTTTAGTAAAATGGTTACTTGCTAGTTCTAAGTGTTTTTCGAGTCGAACTAAATCCTCATCACTTGCTATAGGGTAGCTTTGCTTTAATTCTTCCTTTGAACCAAATATCTGGTGAATTA
This sequence comes from Pseudoneobacillus sp., assembly GCA_035631415.1. Taxonomy (GTDB): domain Bacteria; phylum Bacillota; class Bacilli; order Bacillales; family Cytobacillaceae; genus Pseudoneobacillus. The sequence continues at coordinate 1,369 of DASQIV010000604.1, forward strand.
GCGATTCCATTGCACCGGCTATTTGGGAACCACCGAATGCAAGTGAAGTTCCAATTATAACGACAGCTGCTCCAGCACTTATTATACCTCGTTTCATTAACGGGGACTTCTTCTTCTTTTCTAACATCGCTTTTGACACACCTAACTCAACTCTAGCATGTAGGTTTTTTGGGATTTCAATTTTGATCATTTCGTCTTTTAGATTAATTTTCACAAATATCTTCCTCCTTTAAGTGAGTGCGAAGCTTTTCTAATGCACGGTAGATAACCGATTTGACCGTTCCCAATGGAAGCTCTAGAATGCTTGATATCTCTGTAAAACTATGATTGTAATAATATTTTAATAGGACTATACTTTTTTCCTTTTCCGTTAAGTTTTCCATGATGTCCCTTAGTGTGATGGAAAGTGAAAGGTCTATTTCCTGGGTAGGAATGAGCTCAGTCATTTCAGGTTTCAAATGGATCACTTTCTTTTCTTTTCTTAAAAAATCAAGTGCTGCATTAATCGTGATTTTGATTAACCAAGTTTTAAAATATTGAGGGTTTTTTAATGTGTTTATTTTGCTAAATGACCGATACGCGGTTTCTTGAACAATGTCTAAAGCATCATTTTGATTTTTAACATAGACGAATGCTGTTCGATAGATATCTTCTTCATATTGATGGAATAGGGATAAGAATGCTTTTTCATCCCCTCTTTGCGCTTTCTTTACTAAATACTTAATGGTCATGACCTCCCGTTCTTGTCGTTCTACAACCATTAGACGGCATACTATTGAAATTGGCTTATTTTTAATAAAAAATTTCTGCTAATAGAATCTATGAATCATTATACAAATTTTTTTCTAATTATTCCCATTAATAAATTTTAAGAATCTATTTATTTCAATCACATTTACT
>DASQIV010000605.1:0-9729 GCA_035631415.1 Pseudoneobacillus sp.
GGGGATGGATTCCCTTCCGAAGCCACTCGCGCTGAAGTATTCGCGCCAATTGCTGCTTTAGAAGCTCGGTCACAACACCCATTAGCTGCGGCAATCGTAGAGAAGGCAAAGGAAATGGGCGCTTCCTATGAGAGTCTGTTAGTCGAGGATTTTCAGTCTATTACGGGTAAAGGTTTAAAGGGATGTGTGGGATCAAACTGTTATTATATTGGAAATGTTGGATTGTTTACGGATGTGGTAAATGTTGCAATTCCGGGTGAAGTGTTAACGGAAATGGCTCGCTTACAAGAACAAGGAAAGACCGTTATGCTGTTTGGAACGGACGATCAGCTTTTAGGAATGATTGCCGTAGCAGATGAAGTAAGAGCGAGTAGCCGTAGCGCGATTAGGAGAATCCAAGAACTAGGCATTCAAAAAACGCTTATGTTAACAGGAGATAATGAAAAAACGGCACAAGCTATTGGACGAAAGCTTGGTGTTACGGACATTCAAGCTAATTTACTGCCAGAGGAAAAACTTTATTATATAAAGAGAATGGGCAAGGAGTTTGGCAAGATTGCCATGGTCGGGGATGGCGTCAATGATGCACCTGCCCTAGCTTCTGCAACAGTAGGAATTGCGATGGGTGGTGCTGGAACAGATACTGCGTTAGAAACAGCGGACATCGCGTTAATGGGGGATGACCTAGAAAAACTTGCTTTCACGGTGGAACTCAGTCGCAAAGCACTAGCAATCATCAAGCAAAATATCACCTTTTCGATCGGAATCAAGTTGGTCGCCCTACTGTTAGTGGTACCAGGCTGGCTCACACTCTGGATCGCCATCTTCGCCGACATGGGAGCCACCATTTTAGTTACCCTAAACGGCCTGCGCCTACTAAAAAAATAACAGTTTACTGCTTTAAAGCACCGGGGGTCAGACCCCCATCACTGCACCGCATAACCGTAGCGGGGGTCTGACCCCCGGTGCGGTGGTGCGTTAAAGGGGAGAGCGAGTTGAATAATCGTTGGAATCAGTTGATTTACAGAATGTGGGCACCGATTTATGATGTGTTTTTTAATCGGGGTTCCTTTCGAGTAGCACGGAAAAAGGTTTTTACCAATCTACCTTTTAAACAGGGGGACCAAATATTATTCGTTGGGGTTGGTACTGGTGCAGACCTTGAGTATATCCCACATCATGAATTTAACATTACAGCGATTGATTACTCCTATGATATGCTAGAAAAAGCTCGGAGAAAATATAGTCAAGCGTCTATCACATTTCAACAAATGGATGCCGAGCATTTAAATTTGCCGGCGGACCAATTTGATTTTGTGATTGGCAGTTTGATTCTCTCGGTAGTTCCTAATCCTTATCAAGCCTTACATGAGATGATGAGGGTCACCAAGCCAGGCGGTCAAATTATTCTCTTTGACAAATTTGCACCAGAGGGTGCGAGCTTATCATTCTTTAAAAAAATTCTCCGACCCGTCATTCAATTGTTGGGTACGGATATTGGTCTTTCGTTCGGGAATATTATTCAACAACAAAATAGAGCACACATTTTATCTGATGAAGATATGATGTTCCAAGGAATGTATCGAAAAATTGTCCTCGAAAAAAGGACCTCGTATGCGTCCTAAAATGAATAAATAATGGAGGAGACATAATGGGTCATCATCATTCGCATGGTCATGAACACCATCACAGTCACGGGCATTCCCACGGTCTTGGGCATCACCATCATCATTCAAGTAACAAAACCGCCTTATTCTGGTCATTTCTCTTGATTGCTTCCTTTATGATTGTCGAAGTGATTGGTGGAATTTTAACCAATAGCTTGGCGTTGTTATCGGATGCCGGACATATGTTAAGTGACGCTGTTGCGTTAGCCTTAAGCTTTTTCGCTTTAAAAGTTGGAGAAAAGCAAGGTACGAAAGATAAGACTTACGGATTTAAGCGATTTGAGATTATTGCCGCAGCCTTAAATGGAATCACGTTAATCTTGATTGCTTTTTACATTTTTTATGAAGCATATGATCGATTCTTAACACCACCGGATGTACAAAGTGGTGGCATGCTCATCATTTCTACAATCGGATTGTTTGTGAACATCATTGCGGCGTGGATTCTGATGAAGGGTGACAAGGACAATTTAAATGTTCGTAGTGCCCTCCTTCATGTAATCGGTGATATGCTCGGATCATTTGGGGCTATTATTGCAGCCTTACTTATTATGTTTTTTGGCTGGGGCTGGGCTGATCCGTTGGCGAGTGTTATCGTCGCTGGACTCGTTTTAGTTAGCGGTTGGAGAGTGACGAAGGAATCGTTTCATGTTTTAATGGAAGGGGCTCCTTCTCAACTTGACTTAGATAAGGTGAAAGAGGCTCTATTAAAAATTCCAGCGGTTTGCGAGCTTCATGATTTGCATATTTGGACCATTACGTCAGGATACCCCGTTTTAAGCTGTCATTTAGCCATTTCAGAACAAGGGGATCATGATGATGTTTTAAAAATCGCTCAAAAGATGCTCCACGATCGTTTCGAAATTGAGCATAGTACGATTCAAGTCGAACGAGTGGAAAATGGCTGTCCAAACCCACACGGGTCATGTAATTAATAATATTTACGTTCTTCTACTTATTGGTGTTGAACTGTATTTAAAAAAACAATAAAGTATAGAAAAAGAGCATTAGTAAGAAAAGAGGTTATTGATTTGATTATTAGGTTTTTAGCGGGCCTACTCCTTCCAGGTATTCTTGTATTGCTTTTTACTAGGGTTACGTATAATCGAGTGATTGGGCTCGTTTTAACTGTCGCACTTATTGCTGCTTCCGCTTATAAAGGCTATACCAATACTTTTCCTATCATTGTCGTAGACGCAATTTCATTAACCGTTGGCTTTTGGCTCGCCGCAAAAATGAAACCGAAAAAACGTCAAAGCGCCTAACTAATCCACGAACCTGCCCCAATTTGATTGCGGCAGGTTTGTTTTTTTACAACGGTTCGATTTTCTGCTCAAATGTGACAAAGTCGGAAACAAACGAGTTTTAGTCGGATAAAACGCTAAAAAAGTCGGATAACAGCCTCGAAAAGTCGGATAACAGCCCCAAAAAGTCGGATATTGTGAACATAACCCAGTAGCTCCACTCAAAAATCACTTTTTCCCCAATAAATTACATTAAAAAACCATCCATTCAGTCGAAAACACAAAAAAACGAATATCCGTTCGCATATTATTGGTTTGTTTTGGATGCTTTGTGGTAGAATGATGATAGAAGTTTAAAAATGGAATGAATATATAAGTATTAGCTAAAACTCTATCATCAAGGTAAAACAAACGACACTAAACTTAGGAGGAAATGGTTATTTCCTCCCTATTCTCGGTTTCGAACAGGGGGATTTTTTCGTTGAAAGATCAGTTTGAACTTGTGTCAAAGTATACGCCTCAAGGAGATCAGCCCGCAGCAATAAAACAAATTGTCGAAGGCTTAAACAATGGCAAGCGCCATCAAACCTTGCTTGGTGCAACAGGAACCGGTAAAACCTTTACCGTTTCCAATGTGATAAAAGAAGTCAATAAGCCAACCTTGATTATTGCTCACAATAAGACGCTGGCTGGCCAATTGTACAGCGAATTTAAAGAATTTTTTCCGAACAATGCGGTTGAATATTTCGTAAGCTATTATGATTATTTTCAACCAGAGGCCTATATCCCTCAGACAGATACGTTTATTGAAAAAGATTCGAGTATTAATGATGAAATTGATAAACTGCGTCACTCAGCGACCTCTTCATTGCTAGAGCGCAAGGATGTCATTGTGATTGCCAGTGTATCCTGTATCTACGGTTTAGGGTCTCCAGAGGAATATCGGGAAATGGTCCTTTCACTACGGACTGGCATGGAAGTCGAGCGTAACCAACTTTTACATAAGCTTGTCGATATCCAATACGAACGTAATGATATTGATTTTAAACGTGGTACATTCCGTGTTCGTGGGGATGTAGTTGAAATTTTCCCGGTATCACGTGACGAGCATTGTCTTCGTGTGGAGTTTTTTGGTGATGAAATTGAACGTATTCGAGAAGTTAACGCACTAACTGGTGAAATCATTGGTGAACGTGAACATGTTGCCATCTTCCCAGCATCCCACTTCGTTACACGCGAAGAAAAGATGCGAGTAGCGATTGAAAATATTGAAAAAGAGCTTGAGGAACGCTTAGCGGAGCTTCATGAAAAGGGTAAGTTACTCGAAGCGCAACGACTCGAGCAGCGGACAAAATACGATTTAGAAATGATGCGCGAGATGGGCTTCTGTTCAGGGATTGAGAACTACTCACGTCACCTGACACTACGTCCAGCAGGTTCAACACCATATACGCTAATCGACTTTTTTCCAGAGGATTTCTTAATCGTTGTCGATGAGTCACACGTTACATTACCGCAAATTCGCGGAATGTTTAATGGTGACCAAGCGCGAAAAGGAGTGTTAGTGGAACATGGCTTCCGTCTTCCTTCGGCTATGGATAATCGCCCATTAATGTTTAACGAATTTGAAAATCATATTAATCAAATCCTTTATGTTTCTGCAACACCTGGACCGTATGAAATGGAGCATTCGCCTGAAATGATTCAGCAAATCATTCGTCCTACAGGATTGTTGGATCCGAATATAGATGTTCGCCCAATTCAAGGTCAAATTGATGACCTAATTGGTGAGATTCATGACCGTATTGCTAAAAATGAACGTGTTCTAGTGACGACTCTCACGAAAAAAATGTCCGAGGACTTAACCGATTACCTCAAGGAAATAGGAATAAAAGTTCAATATCTACATTCAGAAGTAAAAACGCTAGAGCGGATTGAAATCATTCGAGATCTTAGACTTGGAAAATATGATGTTCTTATCGGGATTAACCTACTTCGTGAAGGACTTGATATTCCGGAGGTATCACTCGTTGCAATCCTTGATGCGGATAAGGAAGGCTTCTTACGTTCAGAACGATCTCTTATTCAGACAATCGGTCGAGCTGCTCGTAACGCAAACGGTCATGTCATCATGTATGCAGATAAAATGACTAAATCAATGGAAATTGCCATCAGCGAAACGAAGCGACGCCGTGAAACACAAGAAGAGTACAACAAAAAGCATGGCATCACACCTCAAACGATTCAAAAGGGCATTCGCGATGTCATCAGAGCCACGCATGCAGCGGAAGAGCAGGAAGACTACAAGCCAGCAGCTTCTCTTGGCAAAATGACGAAGAAGGAACGCGAGAAGGTCATCACCGACATGGAAAAAGAAATGAAGGAAGCGGCCAAAGCGCTTAATTTTGAACGTGCCGCTGAGCTTCGTGACTTGATTTTAGAATTAAAAGCAGAAGGATAACCAAATTGATATAAAAAGAAAATTAGAGTAGAAAGCGGAAGGATGACAAACGAATATGGCAATGGATAAATTAATTGTCAAAGGTGCCAGAGCACATAATTTAAAAAATATTGACGTCACCATTCCGAGAGATAAACTTGTTGTGTTAACGGGGCTTTCCGGTTCTGGAAAGTCCTCGCTTGCCTTTGATACGATCTACGCCGAAGGCCAAAGACGGTATGTTGAGTCATTATCGGCATACGCTCGTCAATTCCTTGGCCAAATGGACAAGCCAGATGTCGATGCGATTGAAGGGTTATCACCTGCGATATCGATCGATCAAAAAACAACAAGCCGTAATCCTCGGTCAACGGTGGGTACCGTGACAGAAATCTATGATTATTTACGACTATTATTTGCTCGTGTAGGACGTCCTACTTGTCCCAATCATGGGGTTGAAATTACCTCCCAAACGATTGAGCAAATGGTTGATAGAGTGTTAGAATATCCGGAAAAAACAAAGCTGCAAATATTAGCTCCTGTTGTTTCGGGACGTAAAGGAACACATGTTAAAGTTTTTGAAGACATTAAAAAACAAGGCTATGTCCGTGTTCGAGTGAATGGGGAAATGATGGACTTAAGCGATGACATTGAGCTTGAAAAAAATAAAAAGCATTCAATTGAAGTCGTTATCGACCGTGTGGTTGTAAAAGAAGGAATTGCTCCTCGTATTGCGGATTCCCTTGAGAGCGCGCTCAAATTAGGTGAAGGTAAGGTTATCATTGATGTCATTGGCGAAGAAGAGCTGTTATTCAATGAAAACCATTCCTGTCCATACTGTGATTTTTCAATCGGTGAATTAGAGCCGCGGATGTTTTCATTTAACAGCCCATTTGGAGCATGTCCTAGCTGTGATGGTTTAGGTTCACGACTAGAAGTGGACCCAGAATTAGTCATACCAAATTGGGACCTAAGCTTAAAGGAGCATGCGATTGCGCCTTGGGAGCCGACGAGCTCGCAATATTATCCTCAGCTACTTGAAGCGGTATGTAACCATTATGGTATTGATATGGAAATGCCTGTAAAGGATATTCCGAAAAATCTAATGGACCGCATTCTTCATGGTTCTGAAACGGATAAAATCTTTTTCCGCTATGAAAATGATTTCGGTCAAATTCGCGAGGGTTATATCCAGTTTGAAGGAGTTCTTACGAATATTGAACGTCGCTATAAAGAAACAAGCTCTGATTACATTCGCGAACAGATGGAAAAATACATGGCACAACACGCCTGCCCTAAATGTAAAGGCTACCGTCTAAAGGATGAAAGCTTGGCTGTGTTAATTTCAGGACAGCATATTGGAAAAATAACCGCACTTTCGATTGAAGAGGCTAAACAATTCTTTGAAACTCTTGAGCTTTCGGAAAAAGAAATGCAGATTGCCAAGCTTATTTTTAGAGAGATTAACGAGCGTCTTGGCTTTTTAATTAATGTAGGTTTAGATTATTTAACGATGAGTCGTGCTGCCGGAACACTATCAGGTGGGGAAGCACAACGTATTCGCTTAGCAACCCAAATTGGATCACGCCTCACGGGGGTCTTGTATATTCTAGACGAGCCTTCAATCGGTTTACATCAACGTGATAATGACCGATTAATCGATACGCTGAAAAACATGCGTGATATTGGCAATACGTTAATTGTTGTTGAGCATGACGAAGACACGATGCTGGCAGCCGATTATTTAATCGATGTTGGACCAGGAGCGGGTGTCCACGGTGGTCAAATTATTTCTCAAGGTACACCTGAAGAAGTGATGAATGACCCGAATTCGTTAACAGGCCAATATTTATCTGGGAGAAAATATATCCCGTTGCCAATCGAACGCCGTAAGCCAGATGGTCGTTTTATTGAAATCAAAGGCGCTGTTGAAAACAATCTTCGAAAAGTGAGTGTCAAAATTCCTTTAGGGATGTTTGTTGCAGTAACAGGCGTATCTGGTTCTGGAAAAAGTACGTTAGTAAATGAGGTTCTTCATAAAACGCTCGCCCAGAAGCTACACAACGCTAAAGCAAAACCAGGTGAGTATAAAGAGATGAAGGGAATCGAAAATCTTGATAAGGTAATCGATATTGACCAATCTCCTATCGGACGGACTCCTCGTTCTAACCCAGCAACTTACACCGGTGTGTTCGATGATATTCGTGATGTATTTGCAGCTACGAATGAAGCAAAGGTACGCGGGTATAAAAAGGGTCGTTTTAGCTTTAACGTCAAAGGTGGGCGCTGTGAGGCTTGCCGTGGCGATGGAATTATCAAAATTGAAATGCACTTCCTTCCTGATGTTTACGTTCCGTGTGAGGTTTGTCATGGAAAACGCTATAACCGAGAAACATTAGACGTTCGTTACAAAGGGAAAAATATTTCAGAAATTTTAAATATGACCGTAGAGGATGCGTTAGTGTATTTCGAAAATATCCCGAAAATTGCTCGTAAAATGCAAACCCTTTTTGATGTCGGTTTAGGTTATATCACATTAGGGCAGCCTGCCACAACCCTTTCAGGTGGGGAAGCGCAACGTGTCAAGCTTGCCTCCGAATTACATCGCCGTTCAACAGGAAGAACGATGTATATTTTGGACGAGCCAACAACCGGTCTTCATGTAGATGATATTTCGCGCTTGTTGATTGTTCTCCAGCGTCTCGTTGAAAATGGCGACACGGTCCTCGTTATCGAGCATAATCTGGATGTCATTAAAGGGTGTGACTATATTATCGACCTCGGTCCAGAGGGGGGCGATAAAGGTGGAACGATTATCGCAACAGGTACACCTGAAGAAGTGGCTGATGTTTCTGGTTCCTACACCGGTAAATACTTAAAACCAATTTTAGTACGTGATCGGGCTAGAATGGAAAAAGAATTAGAACAACGCGAAAAAAGCGTAACAAATGCGTAAAAAAATTAGAGCTAGCCTTAATCAAGGTTGGCTCTTTTCTTGTGAAAAAAAATTCATGAAACTTTCCAAAAAATCATTCGTAAATAGTACCAAGAAGGAGTTGAGCTAACCAGATGGAAACAAATAAAGTGTTATCAGCTTTAAGCTATTTTAGTATTTTGTTTGCAGGATTTCTTTTTCCACTAGTGGTTTATTTTGTGTCAGATGATCAAAAGGTAAAGTACCATGCTAAAAAGGCTCTATTCTCACATTTAATTCCCTTAATACCGGTACCGTTTATTTTTTTAGGGATACTTTTAGACATGAATAGTAGCGGAGAAATGGACTTTCCAGCCGTGTCTTTTATAGCTGTCATATTAAGCATGATATTAAGCTTAATCGTGTTAATTTGGAACATTATTAAAGGCGTAAAAGTTCTAAGAAACGAATAAATATATAACAGTAACCTATTTTGGGAGTATCAGGAGGATGATCATGAACAAAGAGAGAGAACGAATTCTAAAATTAGTAGAGGAAGGAAAGCTTTCGGTGGAAGGTGCCTTAACTCTATTAGAAGGTCTTGAAAAGGAAAATGGTACATCACAGCAGGAAAAACAAGAATCAAAGATTACCTCTCACGTAAAAATGGAAGATAGCGAGAAAAAGGATGAAACCTACTATAAATTTCAATCGACAAAAGAAAAGATTTTTGATTTCGTCGACACGGCTTTTAAAAAATTAAAGGACATCGATATTGATTTCAACTTTGGAAGGTCAATAGAAATTGCTCATATTTTCCAACAATCCGATTCGGTATTTTCCGACCTAGATATCCATGTAGCTAACGGATCTGTGCAACTCATTCCTTGGGACCAAACTGATGTCCGTGTGGAATGTCAGGCGAAAATTTATCGGGTAGAATCCTTAGAGGATGCTAGAACGACTTTCTTACAAGGTGTTATTTTTACCATCGAAAATAATCGCTTAAGTTTTCAGACACAACATAAATGGATGAAGGTTGAGGCAAAGGTATACATTCCGCAAGCGGATTATGAAAAAGTCAGAGTCCGACTGTATAATGGACCTGTTTCAGCTGAAAATATGAAGGTTAAGGATTTAAAAGTTGATACTGCCAATGGCAAGGTTTCTCTAGAAAGCATCCAAAGCGAAAGAGTTAAGGCGGAAACGGCTAATGGAAAAATTAAAGTGAAGAATAGTCACATCGATGAGTTTGAGGCTGAAACGATTAATGGGTCGATAAAGGTTGAAGGAGGTCTATTAAGAGGGAAACTCCAAACCTTTAACGGAAACATTAGCTGTAGCATTACAAATCCAGTTTGTGAGATGCTGAATCTAAAGGCAACAACTGGTCATATTGAAGTAGCTGTTCCAAGTGAATTAGCTGTCTCTGGGGAGTTAAAATCTAATCTTGGTAACTTCGAT
>DASQIV010000606.1:0-2187 GCA_035631415.1 Pseudoneobacillus sp.
TTACTTGAACAAATATCAGAACAGGATCCAAGTTTTCCTCAATCGTTATTACTTCTAGCTGATTTATATCAAATGCAAGGGTTATTCGAAGTAAGTGAGCAAAAAATATTAAAAGCAAAGCATATATTACCCAATGAAAAAATCATTGATTTTGCTCTTGGAGAATTGTACGCAGAACAAGGTAAACTTTCAGAAGCGGTAGAAGCATATCAAGTAGTCTTAACGGAACAAACAGAAATTGCCGGTGTAAATTTACATCAACGATTAGCAGAGGTTTTAAGTGTTTCTGGACAATTTGAAGAAGCTCTTCCATATTACGATAAAGCTTTAGATGAAAAATTAGAAATTAATACTTTGTTTGGGTATGCATTTACAGCGTACCAAGCAGGCTACTATCGTACGGCAATTGAAAAATTCAATGAATTAAAAGAACTAGACCCTGAGTATCATTCCCTGTATCTATACCTAGCTAAAGCTTATGAGCAGGAAGGTGAGCTTGAGGAATGCTTTGAAGCCATTCAACAGGGGTTAAAACAAGATGAATTCAACAAAGACTTATTCTATTATGGTGGAAAAATAGCCTTAAAGTTAGCCCGTGAGGATGAAGCTGAGCGCCTACTTAGAGAGTCTATTGCATTAGACCCGGGGTTTACAGAGGCTGTTCTAACCTTAAATAAGCTATTCCTTCAGAATGAACAGTATGAAGATGTGCTTGATCTTATAAAAAACATCGAGACCTTGGATGAAGAAGAGCCTCAACTTCTATGGGATGCTGCAATTGCTCTTCAAAAATTAGAAGATTATTTACAGGCATTAAACAAATATGAGCGCGCATATACTTTTTTTAAGAACAATACGGATTTCCTTTTAGATTATGGATATTTTTTATTGGAAGAAGGAAAAACAAAGGAATCCGCCGAAATTTTTAATGAATTACTTAAAAAGGAACCAAGTAATGAAGAGTATTTAGAAGTACTAGAAAGATTGACCGAAAGATAACTCTTTAATTGATGAGCCTGCAGAGGAGGGATAAACAATGGCAACCCCTGTATCTGTCAACGAGAAAAAGGACTTTATTCGTTGGTTTTTAAATCATTATCAGCTGAAGCGCAGAGAATGTGTATGGATTCTTAATTATTTAATGAGCCATGATCAATTAATGGAAAAAGTTCATTTTGTTGATCAGGCACAGTATTGTCCAAGAGGATTGGTTATGTCCACACACTGTGTTGAAAAGGTACCATTTAGGTTCTATAAGGAAAATGTCATGACAACTGATGCTGAGAAATCATTTCATGACATCCGCTTAAATCGGGATGAAGAGATATTTATTCAATTAAATTTCCATGCATCCAACCAGGCTCACCAGTATGTGGCTGTTCTTGAAGAGAATCCCTTCATGCCAAAACATCTCCAAGTAAATGACTCAGACCGCATAATAGCTGAACAAATCTTAAATGAAAGTATTTCTCGTTTTCATAAGGAAAGGCTACTATCCCTAATTGATGAAGCTCTTGATAAGCAAGACAAAATCGCTTTTGGGCGCCTTACTGAACAATTAAAAAATCTAAAAATATAAAATAAAAAGCTGAATCAAATGAGATCATTTGATTCAGCTTTTTATTTTTTAAAATCAGGTTTACTTGTGACGAATTTGTGAAATTTTATCCGAAATAGGAGGGAATTATAATCTGTGTTGAACTTATTAATATAGTTGGATAATTTTTTAGATAAATTTCCTATAATAATGATATATTATAGAGGAATTTATAATTGTGGAGTGAAGTAGATGAAATGGGTACCGGAAGACATGGAGATGTTTTTGAAAGCAAAGGAATATATTGATACAGTTGTCATTCCTCTATATCCAATATCGTTTGGGGATGATGTGAAACAATCAGCAAATATGACAGAGTTTATTAATTTATTAGCCACTCAGTTAGAGAGACAGTTTAAAGGAAGGCTTATATTATTGCCGGGATTTCCTTATTTAAAAAACAAAGACAACAACAAATCATTAAATGATGTGTTAGAGTGGGAAAATAGGTTGAAAGATGAAGAGTTTAAACATATCTTTTATGTCACCTCTGACAGTGATTGGAAAATGGTAGAACAGCAATTAAGCGGATCCCTTATTTGGCTACCCGCTTTACCGTTAGAACATATGGATGATAAACAAAAGAATTC
>DASQIV010000607.1:0-4374 GCA_035631415.1 Pseudoneobacillus sp.
AATTAGCGGATCATGAAATAAGAGTGAGAGTAATAGCAACAGGAGTGGCGTTTGCCGATATGATGATGAGAAAGGGAAAATATCCCGGAGCTCCGAATTTCCCTTTTGTCCCTGGACACGAGGTGGTAGGCATTGTTGAATGTATGGGGAGAGAGGTAACAAATTTTAAGGAAGGACAATTAGTAGGATCGTTCTGTAAATACGGTGGCTATTCTCGTTTTGTACACGTATTAGAAAAAGATCTTGTTCTTATCCCAGATGGTGTAGATCCATATGAAGCAACAGCTATTATATTAAATTATTTAACTGCCTATCAATTACTTTTTCGAACTGCTCAAGTCCAAAATGGAAATACGATTTTAGTACACGGTTTAGCTGGAGGAGTAGGAACGGCTCTACTACAATTAAGTAAGGACCTAGATATAAATCTATATGGAACAGCTTCTTCAAAAGATAAACAAAAGCTGATTTCGGAGGGTGCATTTTTCATCGATTATCGAACTGAAGATTTTGTAGAACGAATGAATTCCCTAGAGCCAAAAGGAGTCAATGTTGTATTTGATGGGGTTGGAGGATTTAACTGGAAAAAATCCTATCAAACTTTAAAACAGGATGGTCTTTTTGTTGGCTATGGTTTTACCTACGCTGCTGAAGAATCCATTAAATCCAATGAACAAAAATTCATGGAGGAAGAGTGGACCCGAATAATGCAAACGGATAAAACATCATCAGGTCATGATGGGCGATTCTATAGTATTTCAAAAGTTTCCAAAAATGAACCAAGTACAATTCTTGAGGATTTAGATCAACTATTTAAACTCTTAAAAGAGAATAAAATAAAACCAAAGATTGCCCACAAAATCCCTATAGAGAACGCAGCAACAGCTCACCAATTGTTTGAAAAGGGAGTAGATGGTAAGATATTGTTAATCTGTCAGTAATAAGGAGGGTTAAATGTTTACGATTGGGGAAACTTCCATAAAAACAGGCGTACCTTCACACACGATTCGTTATTATGAAAAATTAGGACTCATTCCTTTCGCAGAAAGACGAAACGGTAAAGACCGTTTCTACTCAGAAAAGGATATCCGTTTTTTACAGTTTCTGATTAGTTTAAAGACAACAGGAATGAGTTTACATGAATTAAAGGAAATTGTTGATGCCGGTTGTCTTCTTGATGCTTCGCCAAATGATCATAAAGACATTCTAGAAAGAAGGAAGCTCATCTTTGAAAAACATTTATCTAAACTTATAGAACAACAGGAATCTCTTAATCAAGTGATTTTACAAACAAAAGAAAAAATGCAGGTGTATGAGGATTTATTAGAATTAATTTAATGAGGTGTTGATCATGGGCTTTGTATTTCTTTTGCTAGGAATGGTTATGCTTATAAATGGATTCCTTCAAATAAAAACTAAAAACAAAGATAAGAGTAATACAGGTAAAATGTTAATTCTTAGTAGTTTAGGATTATTTATATGTTCAGCAGTCGTATTTATTTTATAAAAAATAGAGCATCGAATAACTTCGATGCTCTTTTCTAATAACCTTTATTTTTGAGGTTTTACATAAATGGCTCCTGATGATTGTACAGATATACAGCCATCTAAATCATCGTCTTTAAGAAATCCTAAATTTAAAGCAGCCTTTACTTTTTCTTCATCCGGTTTTTTTATGATTTGTACCAAGTCCAACATATTTAAACTTTCTAGTCTATCTACTGTTTTAGCATGATCGAATTTTTCAACTCTACGAATTTGACGTTGTAATTTGTAACCCTCAATGATCACTTCACCTTTTTCATTTGCTCCAACATTTTCATCAAAATAGTGATGAAAAATTTTCTTCAACTCTTCTAGTTTCATTTCTATATCTTTCTTCTGTTCATTTAATTGGTTATATTCCCATAACATCGTTTTCGTAATTTCTTTATACATTGTAATTTCATTCCCCCATCCCAAATCGATACTTCATCATATGGTTCGAGAGAGGAAATTATAACATTTAATCGAGATGAAATTTGGAATAATACTATAGTTATTGAAGATGAACATTTCTTGGACAACTTTCAATCGATAGCATAGGTTATTCTTTTTATTTCCATATACAATTTGTCCATACAAGATTAACTACAAGTCCATATAATATTAATAATTTTTGAAAAGGAGATAAGAGAATTGAACTTACAAGATGAAAATGAATTTTCTTACTGTGATTGCGAATGTGAATGTGAATCATCGAGTGATGAAAACTGTGAATGTGAATGTGATTGTGAATGCAATTCCTATTATCCGTATTCAAGTGAGAAAATGAAGAGAAAATCTTTTCGAATACCTAGTGTCCGACTTTCACTTCCGAATAAAGCGGGTTCAAGCAAAATTCCTACAAATACACCAATAAAAGTAAAAATTCCTCGTGCAAATATATGTCGCTCTATTCCTCATTCAAAAATACGAAATTTATTATGTGAACCAGAAAGCATGAACAGACATACAGTTGAAAACGGAACAATTAAAGTCTGTGTGTTGGTTCTACCAGGTGCTCAAATAGGGGATTCAATCTCAACTTCAAGAATACCATCTAGAGTAAAAAGTGATATACAAGCTGCAAATATGATATGGAAACAACAAGTTAATGGAAGATCACATGGCGTATCATTTGAGATCGTGAGCTGCGTTCATTTGGAGACTCCTATTCAAGGTGTTGGAAAGGATTTAAAACATTTCCCTTGGCATGATGATATTGCATATAGATTAATGGAAATGGGTAGGAAGATTTGTCCGTATGCGCACGTGTACATTTTTTATATGAATGGTGATCACATTGGGCCTCTTCATTCCAACGGTTCCCATACAGATGCTATTACCTTTCGGGATGCGCCAATCGTCATCATGTCAAATGGAGCAAGTTCTAGAAATTATATACTTGCCCACGAATTAGGACATATTATGTATCTACACAATCTGTATGGTAATAAATATGACCCAAATCCATTTCCAGGAGATCCTGACCACAATGCTATTCCTCATAATTTAATGTATCCTACTAGTGATTATTGGCCTTCATCCCCCCGAAAACCAACCATTACTTCTGAACAAATTCGAAAAGCATTAAACACTCGGTTTTTTTATGAATAAGGCTCTTTTCGTAATCTTTGTTGCTATCAGAACCGAATATTAAACAATTACTTAATTCTTCAGTATCTTTGTATAGTACGGTTACAAAAAGATGCCACGAAGCCAATATTTATACGGATTTATGTATATTACGTAAAAGCAACAAGGAAAAAGTGAATTTTCTTTTTCCGAATTCCATGCGAAAAAGCCATGAATAAACATCACTATAAATATTTTTTATAAAGCCCAGTAACTTTTTCCATCCTTTCTCGTCTCTTATAGTGCCGGCAATAATAGAACAAGAGGTGCAATAATCATGAATATCACCAAACGTATTGTCTATGGGTTATCTACGTTTGCTTTAATAACTTCATTGGTAGCTTGCGGTACGACAGAAAAGGGAACAGTTGAACCAAAAGTTGTAAATGGATCAACACCAGTTTCAGAAAATAAGGGTATTGTGGAAGGCAAATTGTCTGTTGAGCTATCTAAATCAACTCAGGCTGGTCAGATAAAGTATTTATTTTCGATTAGAAATGATAAGGAAAAAGAGGAAGTTTTAAAATATAGCAGTACGCAGGAATTTGATTACACATTAAAGGATCAATCAGGTGAGATTGTTTACACCTATTCAATGGATAAAATGTTCGGGCAAACACAATCAGAAAAGGTGTTAAAACCAGGAGAAATAATCAATATTGAGATTGATTTAACTGAGGATTTAAAAAAAGTAAAGCCAGGTACCTACCAATTTGAAGTTTGGTCAGCATCTGTGGATCAACAGAATCTACGGGCAAGGGCTTAATTAAACTGGGGTGGTGCAGGAGAAGGGCTAGAGGAAGATGGTAAACTTAAGGGTTTTAGTGTCACCTATGTAGGATTAATGGATAATAATTCTATTGAGGTTATAAATGAAGCAGGAGATTACGAACATTACCGATTATCTGAAAAAGTAAAGTCTGACTTTGAAACTTTAACTAAGGATGATATAATAACGATTTATTATATTGAAAAAGATGGTCAAAAAATCATTGAACAGGTAACAAAAGAATAGTTTATATCATATGAACTGTACCGTCCGAGTGCAGTTCTTTTTAATTCAGTTTAAAAGGTAGTATGATGTGTTGGGAAATGATAAGATATTTGAATATATTGGAAAAAAGATAAGGACGATGGTAATGACACTAATTTTTGAAACGGCTACCGAAAAACATTTGATAGAAATATACGATTTAGCTGGCAAAAACAGAGCTGAAG
>DASQIV010000608.1:0-3858 GCA_035631415.1 Pseudoneobacillus sp.
CAGTAAAAGTATGAGGAGATAAATAATCGTACCATTCCATTGGTCATCAACCCCCAACTATAACAAGTT
Organism: Pseudoneobacillus sp.; assembly: GCA_035631415.1. GTDB lineage: Bacteria > Bacillota > Bacilli > Bacillales > Cytobacillaceae > Pseudoneobacillus. Next base: position 70 of record DASQIV010000608.1, read on the forward strand.
ATAGTATGAATTATTGTTCTTGTAATTTAATTATATTACAATTTTGTGAACTTTCAAGGTAGTTTTTGTGAACTTAAGTTACTGGCCCCATTTTTTTCAAATAAATGAAACATATACCCATAAAGTACAGCGCTTATGATTGCTATTACAGTAAGGATAATAAAGGTCCATTGGTAGCCAAGCCAAACTGTCATAGGGATAGATAGGGGGGCTATGGTTCTACCAATGGTATACCTTAAACTGGCAGCTGCAAAATATTTTCCTCTCATATCTTCTGGTGCTAGTTGAGATATAAAGGTTTGCTGGATCCCTGCTACCATCAACTCACCCATAGTAAAAATCGCCATTGCTACTATCAAACTCCAAATCCACTCACTTTGGCCAAAAAGAAAGATGGCAATGGCATACATGAGGGAGGAGGAAATAAAGACATTTCTCTGGTTGTATTTATTCATCCATTTCGTTACAAAAACGGTTAATAACGCGACTAGTAACCCATTTTCAGACAAAAGTAATCCGAAACCTTGTTCACCATTTACCTTCATCTCCCAATCTCCAAAAGAGAAAACGATTTGCTGGTCAATCACTTCTTTTGAATACACCGGAATTAATAAGTCTAGCTGCATAAAGATTTGGGCAGATAGTATTCCAGCGACAATAAAAAGGAAGAAGGTTTTATCTAATGAGATAATCTTGTAATCCTTGATCTGATGAAGTAAGAAGTCATACCATTTTTGATTTTCATAATCAACCACTGCCTTTTTGGCAAGGAAGGTTTCCCTTGTCCATTTAGATAAAATAAAGGCCAATGTCATTGATATGAGTCCAGCAGCGAGAAGAAGTTCAAAGCGGTAATGTACATAAAAAATTGCTCCAAGAATCGGCCCTAACACAACCGCAATATTAATGGATGTATAAAAAATCGCAAATACATTGCTTCGATCTTTTTCATCTACTATGTCTGCTACCATCGCTTGACTAGCTGGCCAGTATAATGAACCAAAGAAACCGACAGCACTAAAGCAAATAAAACCAATCCATGGTGACGTAAGCCATGGGGAATTGGCAAACGCGAAACCAATAAAGGCAATTCCTTGTGCAAACGCAGAAATCACCATCATTTTCTTACGACCAAAACGATCAGCACTATAACCACCAAATAAATTGGCAAGAACAGAAAATAGCTGAGATAAAACAAGGAGTAGTCCTGCTTTCTCTTTTCCAAATTCCTCTGAAAAATAAATAGTTAAAAAGGGGAAGAACATCCAGAAGGTAATGTTCATAATTCCTTCCCCAAAAAGGCGAATTTTTAAATTTTTATCCCAATCTCGAATTCTCATCTTATAATCCTCTTTTCGACACAGTAACTCTCATATCTTACTATTTTTTAAAAGTGAAGCCAACTTTAACCAAAAGTGAAAGGTTTTTTATTATTTTTATAGAACTAGTTTTTATCAAATCAAATTGATAGAAGGAGATTTTACATGATCATCATGATTAATGGAGCTTTTGGTGTTGGAAAAACGTCAGTTGCCGGGGCTCTTCTAAATACTATTGAGAATAGTATGTTATATGATCCGGAAGAAGTAGGATTCATGTTACGAAACATCGTCACGAATGAGATCATGAAAGAGGCAGAAAAAACAGGTGATTTTCAGGATTTAGAACTTTGGAAGGTTTTAACCGTCAAAGTAGCAGAGTCTCTTAAAACTACTTACAATAAAACCTTAATCGTTCCTATGACGATTTATAAAAAGGAAAACTTTGAATACATCCTGAATGGTTTCAAGCAAATGGATATAGATACTTATCATTTCTGTTTACTAGGTCAAGAGGAAACCATTTATGAAAGGTTAAGGAAAAGAGGAGAGGAAGAGGGGAATTGGTGTTTTCAACAAACACAAAAATGTATAGTTGCCTTTAAAGACAAATGTTTTGCAGATTATATTCATACAGATGACATGACAATAGCTGATATTGTGAGAAGGATTAAGGATAAAGTGAAAGGTTAATATGACCAAATGATTGAAAAAAGCAGTGATATTGTTGGTAATATCGCTGCTTTTTGAGTTTAATCTTTATCTTCTTTTAAAGCTGCTTTCAATAAATCACCAAGACTAGTTCCGAAATCCTCATTTTTTTGAGAGTATTTTTGAACGAGCTTTCGTTCCTCGTGTTTAGAAACTGCCTTTTTCTTCGCTTCTGCCTTTTCTACTAAATTACAAGGGCGGCATTGGAAGTAGGCTCCTGCTTTTCCTTCGTGAATCTCCATTTTCTTGTGACATTGCGGACAACGACGGTTTGAAAGCTTTGGATCCTTTCTGCGGCGGTAGCTACACTCGTGGTTCGAACAAACTAATATTTTGCCTTCTTTTGTATTTCGTTCCTTTAAGAACGCTTCGCATTCAGGACATTTTGATCCAGTTAGATTATGTGCGCGATACGATTTATTACTACCTTTTATCTCACTAACTAACTTTTCCGTTTGCTTGCGGATATTCTTTAAAAATTCCTTAGGATTTGACTTTCCTTTGGATATTAACTCTAACTGTTTTTCCCATTTGGCAGTTAAGTCAGGGGATTTAAGTTCATCGTTTACAAGTTCAAATAGCTGCTTTCCTTTGGCAGTTGGAACGAGCTTTCCGTTTTGACGGTTGACAACCTCTGTCTCAATGATTCTTTCAATGAGATCTGCTCTTGTTGCAGGGGTACCTAAGCCGAACTTTTCCATTCTTCCTAAAAGATCAGCTTCAGTAAAACGGCTAGGTGGTTCGGTTAAGCCCTTGGCAACTTGAACAGAACGTATTGTAAAAGTTTTTCCGACTGATAAAATTGCCTTTTTTTCTTGAGTAACGGAGTTTTCTTTATTCAAGACCTTTTTAAACCCAAGGTTAACAATATTGGTTTCTCGAAGAACTAGGCTTTCTTGACCAGCTTTTAAGATGATATGAGTTGTTTCGAACTCGTATTCAGGGTAAAACAAAGTAAGAAATCTACGGGTGATAAGGTCGTAAACCTTTCGTTCGTCTGAGTCTAAAACATCGAGACGAAGTCTTTCCTCGGTTGGAATGATGGCATGGTGATCGGTTACTTTTTCATTATTAAAAACCTTCCGAGCCGATACTTTTCCTTTATTTTTAATAGGTAAAGCTGTTTCCTCTTTATAACCGGCTGAAATGGCTTGCAAACGCTCAAGCATGGTAGCTTCCATATCAGTAGTTAAATAGCGAGAATCTGTTCTTTGGTACGTGACTAATTTATATTGTTCATATAATCGTTGGAGTACAGTAGATGTTTTTTTTGCTGAAAAACCAAATCGTTTGTTACAGTCACGTTGTAATTCTGTTAAATCATAAGGAAGTGGCTGGGTTTCTTTTTTATTGTTTTTCTTAATGTTATCAACCTTTGCCTCAGAACCTTCGATCTGCTCCTTTATTCGATTAACAATCTCTAAATCGAAAATTCTCTTCTCGCCATCTTTTTCCCATTCTGCTTCGCTAGAACCGATTGGAACTTTAATCGTCCAGTATTCCTTTGGTACAAACGTTTGAATTTCACTTTCTCTTTCTAAAATAAGAGCAAGTGTCGGGGTTTGTACACGGCCAGCTGACAGTGGATCTTTGTATTTAGTTGTTAAAGCTCTTGTCACATTTAATCCAATTAACCAATCTGCCTCAGCCCTACAAACAGCAGATTGATAGAGGTTTTCATATTCCTGACCAGGCTTCAACTGTTTAAAGCCATCCTTGATCGCTTTATCGGTATAAGAGGAAATCCACAAGCGTTTAA
>DASQIV010000609.1:0-5778 GCA_035631415.1 Pseudoneobacillus sp.
ATGAAGAATTAGGTGAAGAAGTCCCGTTTGATGATGTAACATATATGGATCATTTAATTGAATTAGGCTATAATCTTTTCAAAAATAAACGGGATGAGTTTCTAAAGTTCCTTGAAAATTAAACTTTGTATGGACATATGTAGACAGTGGTTATGTAATATGATAAATTGCATTTAAACGTTTAACTGGAGATCATAAGATGAAAAAAGTTACAATGAAAAATATTGCTGAATTAGCAAATGTATCAGTTGCCACAGTCAGCTATATTTTAAACAATGTTTCAAATCAATCAATCCCTCAAGAAACAAGAGAACGTGTAATAGAGATAGCAAAGAATTTGAACTATGTACCGAACCTTGCCGCCAGATCACTTGTTAAACAAAAAACTGGCTTAATTGGAATACTAGTTAATAGGGAAATGAATCAAGGATTTTGGAGGAACTTACAATACGCTCAATTTATTAGCGAACTGGAAGGTCTTTTAACAAAAAGTGGATATCATGTAGTTCTCTCTAGTCTAGATGCTTCTAATCCAAACCCACAAATCATTATGGAGCGAAAATTGGATGGTGTTTTTTTAATCGACGCTAACGAAGACACTTTTTATCATATATCCAAACAGTTCCCTGCTGTTCCACTTGTCGTCATTGATAGTGTGATTGACGATCCATTATTTTTTAAAGTATTGCCAGATTTTGAAAGAGCTTTAGACAAAGCAAAGCAATTGGTAGGTACTAATCCATATTTTTTGGTGATAGAGCAGTTTAATAATAAGCAACTTGCAAAGAAATTAAAGATAGAATCAAATCTTGATGAAGATCAAATATCTATGGTGAAGAATGAACAAGAATTAGCTTTGTTCTTGGGAAAACATAAAGGGAAAAAAGGTATTTTTGTCAATGAATTTGTTGCTAGCCTAGCGACTAAATATTTTACTCCTGATGATATGATTGTCATTTGTACGGCAGAATGTCCAACAATTCTTCAACCATCTATCCAAAAAATCACATTTAATTTATCAAAATCTTTGGCTTCATTTGAGGTAATGAAGAAACTAATCCAAAATAATCATTTGGTAGACTTAGAAAAGTACATTTTACTTGATGTTAAATAAGCTTTTATGTCAAAAGGACATAAGGCTTTTTTGTTTTTATTTAATGTGTAGACAACTGATTTATATATGTGTTAGATTTTACTTAAACGATTAAGTAAAGTGACGAGGAACAATAATATTAAAGGAATTAATCATTTCGATTATACCCTTTTTGTCATTTTTTAATTAATCACTTAAACGATTAAGTCAATATAGAAGAGGTGGAAATATGTTAAAAGAAGCTATTTATCATAGACCTAAAGGGAATTTTGCATATGCATACGATGTAAAAACATTGCAAATTCGACTTCGTACAAAAAAAGATGATGTTCAAGAAGTCGTTTTGTTATGGGGTGATCCTTTTAAATGGGAGCAAATTGCTGATGGTACTTGGCAATGGAAAGTGGAAGAAAAAGTTAAAATGACAAAGTTAAACAGCACATCTCTGTTTGATTATTGGGTTGGAGATATTCAACCAGAATATAAACGTGTAAAGTATGGGTTTGAATTACACAATCAAGAAGAAAAAATTGTCTTCACAGAAAAGGGATTTTTTGAAGGTAACAAGCAAGTTTCCGAATATAATTTTAGTTTCTTTACTTTTCCTTTCCTAAATGAAGAGGATGTATTTAGGGCCCCTGAATGGGTAAAAGATACGGTTTGGTATCAAATATTCCCTGAACGATTTGCGAATGGAAACAAATCAAACGATAAAGAAGGTACACTGGAATGGGGAAGTGCTGAACCATCGCCAAAAAACTTTTTTGGTGGAGATCTAGAAGGCATCCTTCAGAATATCGATCATCTTGTGAAGTTGGGAATAAACGGAATATACTTGACTCCTATTTTTAAAGCACATTCTAATCATAAATACGACACGATTGATTACATGGAGATTGATCCACAATTCGGAGATAAAGAGACTTTCAAACGTTTAGTAGAAGTGTGCCATCAAAATGGAATAAAAGTAATGCTAGATGCTGTTTTTAATCACTGTGGCTATTATTTTCCGCAATTTCAAGATGTTTTGGAAAAGGGGGAAAAGTCCGATTACAAGGATTGGTTCTATATTAAAGATTTTCCTATCCAGAAAGAACCAAAGCCAAATTATCATACTTTTGCATTTGAACCTTTTATGCCTAAATTAAATACGGCACATCCTGAAGTTAGAGAGTACTTGTTAGAGGTTGGGCGTTACTGGGTTAGAGAATTTGATATTGACGGATGGCGCCTTGATGTTGCAAATGAAGTTTCTCATGGATTTTGGCGAGAGTTCAGAAAAGAAGTGAAAGCAATCAAACCAGATTGTTATATTCTTGGAGAAATCTGGCATGATGCAATGCCATGGTTACAAGGTGATCAATTTGATGCAGTAATGAATTACCCTTATACAAATGCAGCCATTCAATTATTTGCTGAAAATAAAATTAATATGGCAGAGTTTTTAGATCAAACAGCAGAGTCTTTAATCAGATACCCACAAAATGTAACGGAAGTAGCTTTTAATTTACTTGGCAGTCATGATACACCACGAATTGCTACTGTATGTGGTGAGAATATGTTCAAGGTGAAGCAACTTTTCGCTTTTCTACTTTCTTCCACAGGAACTCCGTGTATTTATTATGGAGACGAGATTGGGATTACGGGTGGAATGGACCCTGGATGTCGTAAATGTATGGCTTGGGATGAAGAAGGTCAAGATTTAGACTTACTTGAATATATTACAAAATTAATTCATCTTCGTCGTAACAATCCCGCTTTTGGAAATAAAGGCAACATAGCATTTATTGACTCGAACGCTGTAAACGGGACTGTCATGTATACGAAAACATTCGAGGATGAAACATTATTGTTTGTTTTTAACCCTAAGGAAGAAAATATTACTGTAACGATTCCATCGGACGTTAGAATGAATGACTATTATGACTTAATGACTAGTCAAAAATTAGGGAAAAATCAGCAATCATTTGAATTATCAGCACATGATGTGCTGATTTTGTCAAATAAAATGTAGATTCACAATAAAGAGCGATTGCTATTTTTAGTAATCGCTTTTTTTATGGGTAAAAAAGAAAAATTTCATGCATTTTAAATAAAAAGAAAAAAAATCCTCCTTTATGTAAAAAAATGGAGGATTTTTTTATTTTGCAATGAATACATATTAATTAAGTTATCTTTTTAAGGAAGTGAAATAATTTTGGATATTCTTAATGAGATTAGAGGTGGACTTATCGTATCGTGCCAGGCATTGGAGAATGAACCTTTATTCGGATCTTCAATGATGGCCATGATGGCGAAAGCTGCTAAGGAAGGTAATGCAGTAGCAATTAGAGCGAATGGAAAAGATGACATTCAAGCAATAAAAAAAGAAACAGGATTACCTATTATAGGTATCATCAAACGAAATTACAGTAATAGTGATATGTATATTACCCCGACTCTATTAGAAGTAGATGAAGTATTCTCATCAGGAGCTGAAATTGTAGCAGTAGATTTAACAAATCGATTGAGACCAGATGGTTTATCAAATAGTGAATTTATACAAAGTATCCAAAAGAATTATCCAAAATTAATGATTATGGCGGATATTTCAACATATGAAGAAGGGATTGAGGCAGCCTATTTAGGTGTTGACTTAGTTGCCACTACATTATCGGGTTATACCGCCTTTAGCAAACAATATAATCACCCAGATTACGAATTGATAAACAGGCTTTCTAGTAAGTTAGATATTCCAATAATTGCAGAAGGTAGAGTAAATAATCCTGATGAAGCTGTTAAATGTATAAAAAACGGTGCATGGTCGGTTGTAGTTGGTTCCGCAATCACTCGCCCTCAATTAATTACAAAAAGATTTACTGAAAAAATAAAAGAATCTCAAATTAGTTAATTGATAGGAGTGAAAAAATGTCAGTCAGTATTGGTATTGATATCGGGGGTACAAAAATTTCTGTTGGTTTACTGAATAGAGCGGGAGATATTTTATATAAAAAAGTATTTCCAACACCAAAGAGTGGCAAAGATGAAGTAATCCTTTTACTAAAAAGAGAGATTTATAAGCTAATGGAATGGGCCAATCATAACCGAATTACCGATATTGTTGGAATTGGAATTGGTACGGCCGGTCAAATAGATTTTCAGAATGGCAGAGTCCTTTCTGGAACAACCAATATTCATGATTGGAACAATGTTGAATTGCGGAAAGAAATGGAATCATCTTTTCAAATACCTGTTTGGGTTGATAATGATGTAAATGTACTTTTAATCGCAGAAAAATACTTGGGTGCAGCTCATGGTCAAGATGAAGTACTTTGTTTAGCTCTAGGAACTGGTGTTGGAGGTGCCGTCATCACAAATGGAGAAATCGTTAGGGGGCTTTTCGGAGCAGCAGCTGAACTGGGACATATTTCGGTTGATATGAATGGTCCCGTCTGTAATTGCGGTTTTCGAGGTTGTTTGGAAATGTATTCTTCTGGTACCGGTATTGCAAGAATGATGAGAGATAAAAAAAACTCGAATATTCCTTTCCAATCTCATGAAATAACTAGTGAGCTAGTTTTTGATCTTTATCATCAAGGAAATGAAGAAGCTAAAGAAGTGGTAGAAACATTAATTACTGCTCTCACTTTTGGGGTTGTTAATTGTATACATACATTTAACCCAGCGATGATTATCTTAGGTGGTGGAGTTGTAGAAAAAGGAGAATGGCTAATAGAGTTACTGAAAGACAAACTAAAAACATTGGGATTACAGTCGATGGTTAAACCGGTAAAAATTGTTTTAGCCCAATTAGGTTCTGATTCAGGGTTAATCGGTGCAGGCTATCAATCTTTTATATATACAATATAAAATGCACATGGAGGGAAAAGAATGAAAAAAATTAAAATAGGTGTTATTGGAGCAGGTTCAATTTCTACGCTACATCTCAACTCATATTTAAATAATGAAAATGTAGAATTGTTGGCCATTTGTGATCTTAATGAGAATCGTGCGAAAGAAAAAGCAAAGCAATATAACATTTCAGAAGTTTATACAAATTATCATGATTTACTTAATAACCCTGAAATTGATGCTGTAAGTATTTGTACATGGAATAATTCGCATGCAGAAATCTCCATTGCAGCTCTTCATGCTGGGAAAAATGTTTTAGTGGAAAAGCCTTTATGTAAAACAGTTGAGGAGGCATTAGATGTTGAAAAGGCAGTAAGGAACAGTAATAAAGTACTTCAAGTTGGATTTGTTAGGAGATATGCCACGAATACGAGAATACTTGAAAATTTCATAAAAGCTGGTGAACTCGGTGAGATTTATTATGCGAAAGCATCTTGTTTAAGAAGACTTGGCAATCCAGGGGGATGGTTCTCAGATATTGACCGTTCTGGAGGAGGGCCTTTAATTGATTTAGGTGTTCATATTATTGATATCTGTTGGTATTTAATGGGGAAACCAAAAGTAAAATCAGTAAGCGGAAATACGTATCAGAAATTAGGTAATCGTTCTAACGTTAAAAATCTTTCCTTTTATCAAGCAGCTGACTATGATGCAACAAAAAATACCGTTGAGGATATGGCCAATGCTTTAATAAGATTTGAAAATGGCGCTTCTTTATATGTGGATGTAAGTTTTACTTTGCATACTAAAGAAAGTGAAAAAATATCTGTTCAACTTTTTGGTGAAAAAGGAGG
>DASQIV010000610.1:0-3560 GCA_035631415.1 Pseudoneobacillus sp.
AGGAAATGCTGAGATGAACAAAATAAGATAGAAGCATTGCTTCAAAATGACATTCATTATTAGATATCACATAGGGAGGGTTATCCATGGCAACCCGTCAATCTGTTGATGATTTATTACAAAGATGTGAGGACGTTATTCAAAATGCACAAGATCAATATCTTGAGGGAAGTAAACAAGAACATTACAATGACGACCTATATACAAATGCACTTCAAAATTTAGAGGATGCCTTTAATGATTTGGCTACTATGGCAAATAGTGCAAACTCTCAGCAACGTGAACAACTACATCGGATGCGTCTTCAGCTACAACAAGCCCAAAATAATATGATCTTATTAAGACATTAATGGGGAGGAAAACAAGTTGAAAAAGCGCTCTAAACAAAATAATCCAGAACAAAAGACAAGAAATGGGATCAATAATCAAGATATTGAACTTGGTCAAGATTACGACGTCGTTAAAAAGTCAAAAAAAGCTTATGAGAATATGGGCGGGCAGCCTGTAAAATCAAAAATGCATCAAGAACAAAATCAAACAGGTCGAACAAGACATTAAAGAAAAAGGAGGCCACTAAGGTCTCCTTTTTGCTTTTTATAAGGTAAGAAAGTATAACCTTTTTGGACTTTGAAAATTGTCCAGCTCCAGCGAGGAAGAAAGCACTTCATTTCTTCTTGCCTAGCCCCTCGAGGGAGGAAAAAAGACCATTTCCTCCTTGGTCAAATAACCTCTAGCATATGAAGTCAAAGTTCAGACTTCCTATGCTAGAGAACATTTGCTTGTCGGGGCTAGGAAAAAATGAACTTCTTTTTCCCTAACAAAGGCGCTTGCGCTTTTCTTAATTTCCAATTTTAATTTTGTGTATAAAATCGTTGCACTTCGGTTGAAAAACCTCTAAAATTGTTTTGGTGTTCGAAATAGTGAAGTGTAAAGGAGCGTTTTTCATGCCGCGTGCCTTATGGCTCTTAATCATTGGGATGGCAGTGAATGTTACAGGCTCTTCTTTTTTATGGCCTTTAAATGCAATATATATTCATGACCATTTAGGTAAATCATTAACTGTTGCAGGAATTGTCCTTATGTTAAATTCTGCAGCAAGCGTAGTTGGAAATTTATTTGGTGGAAGTTTGTTTGACAAAATTGGCGGATATAAATCGATATTAATCGGAATAGCCATTACACTTCTAGCGCTTATTGGGTTAACGTTCTGGCATGGTTGGCCTGAATATGTAATCTTTTTAACTATTATTGGGTTTGGCTCAGGAATGGTATTCCCATCCATGTATGCCATGGCTGGAGTTGTTTGGAAAGAAGGGGGCCGAAAAGCCTTTAATGCTATATATGTTGCTCAAAATGTAGGAGTAGCAGCAGGAGCAGCGCTTGGTGGATATGTTGCTTCTTATTCATTTGAATGGATTTTCCTTGGAAATACGGTTCTATATATTGTCTTTTTTCTTATCGCTTTATTAGGATATAAAGGTATTTCTCCAACAGTAGGTCCAACAACATCTATAATGAATAACAACAAACATGTCAAAGATCATTCTAGGCTTTATGCTTTACTCATCCTCTGTATTGGATACTTGCTTTGTTGGGTAGCATATGTTCAATGGCAGACAACGATTGCTGCCTATACTCAGGAAATCAATATTACGATTGAACAATATAGTATATTATGGACCATTAATGGGGCAATTATCGTATTAGGGCAACCGATAATGAACCAATTAATTAAAGGTGTAAAATCAGTTAAGATTCAAATCATTATTGGTACCATCATATTTGTTATTTCCTTCGTTGTGGCAGCAAGTGCTGAAAGGTTTATTTGGTTTATTGCATCCATGGCTATTCTAACTATTGGAGAAATGCTCATATGGCCTGCAGTTCCAACGATTGCAAGTAATTTAGCTCCACAGGGCAGAGAAGGTTTTTATCAAGGAATCGTAAATAGCACCGCTACAGGTGGAAGAATGATTGGTCCAGTATTGGGTGGGATTTTGGTTGATATATACGGAATGTCCATGTTATTCACTGTCATGATTGCTTTATTTATTTTAGTCATTTTAACTACCGTTATATATGACCGGAATTTAAAAGAAAAAAAAGAGCTTAAAGCAATTTAGGAAGTTTGAAGAGGCCTGTTAAATTGGAACAGGTCCTTTTTTATGTCTGAAATATTTATCCGAAAATCAAAGTTTTTAAATAAAAAAAGATTTTTTTTTTATAAATTTAGTTTAAAAGCTTTTTTCTCAGGTAATAATAATCAAGCAATGTTAATTGCAATCTTGTGTATTTTTACAATCTAGGAGGCAACAAAAAATGGAACGTGGTAAAGTAAAATGGTTTAACAGTGAAAAAGGATTTGGATTCATTGAGCGTGAAGGTGGAGAAGATGTGTTTGTTCACTTCTCAGCAATTCAAGGTGAAGGATTCAAGTCACTTGACGAAGGTCAAGAAGTGACTTTTGACATTGAAAATGGCCAACGTGGTCCACAAGCAACAAACGTTCATAAAGCTTAATAAACAAAAGATAAACAGGCTCAAACTTGGGTCTGTTTTTTATTTTGGTTGATTTTAATGGGAAAATCATCTTTAATTTACACAATTGAAAATTAAATGTATAAATTTTATTAGTAGGGCTATTAATTTAGTTCTACTTTTTTGCATAATAAAAGAGATATGGAAATAATTACAATAAAATGAAGGGATAACTAACATTGAATATCCATCTTGAAAAACTAGAGGAAAAAGATGCAAAAGCATTATTTTACTTTGAAACAATAAATCGTGAGTTTTTTGAAACGCTAGTCCCGGGCAGAGAGGAGAATTATTATATATATGAACATTTTCTAAGTGTTTTAAATGAATTACTGCAAGAACAGAAAGAGGGAAAATCATTCTTTTACTTAATAAAAAATGATTCAAACGCCATTGTAGGTCGTATTAATTTAGTTGATATTGATCAAGAACAAAGAATTGGTTCTATTGGCTATCGAATTGGAGAAGCCTTTTTAAAGCAGGGAATTGCAACAAAGGCACTGAAGCTAATTTTAGAAGAAACGCCTATTCTTAATGTGGCTGAAATACATGCTAAGACAACCTATCAAAATATAGGCTCTCAAAAAGTGTTAGAACATAATGGATTCGAATTCGATGTAAGCAGGGAAGGCCCAAATTTCGTACATTATGTTTGGAAAGCTCGAATAAAATTTTGGTAGACTCTTTAAGGGGGAAAAGAGAATGCTTTTCTTTAAGAAGTTCTATTATCGTGCATTAAAACAAAAATTTAAATCCCTTATCCTATTTACATTTTTTTATATTCTCATTAATTCTTGGATTATGAAAAGATTAGAGCCGGAAACCTTTGAAAATACATACCATGCCACATGGTGGCTGCTTACGACAATGACGACTGTTGGCTATGGTGATGTATCTCCTCAAACTGAACTGGGACGAACTTGGGCGATGTTTGTTGTGTTTACATTAGGAATTGGTACTTTTGGCCTCATCATCGGAGCGATTACAGAACTTTTTTCAAAACATAAGAAGATGAAGGAGGA
>DASQIV010000611.1:0-2261 GCA_035631415.1 Pseudoneobacillus sp.
CAGCAAAACGTTAAAAATAACAAAGCTTCATTGTAATCAGTGTCACACCACTATCGAAAATGAATTTGAATTAACAAAATTAGCATCGTTAACTCCCGAACAACTTTATTTTATTGAAGTTTTTCTAGCACGTAGAGGAAATATCAAAGAGGTCGAAAAAGAACTAAGCATTTCTTATCCAACTGTACGCGGAAAGCTAAATGACATTATATCAGCCCTAGGATACGAACAGAAAAAGAAAAATGATGTTGATGAAAAAAAGGTAATTGCGATGTTAGAAGCTGGAGAAATCACTTCGGAAGAAGCCATTAAACTTTTAAAAGAAGAATAGGAGGAAATGAGTATGAATGTAGAAATTGAAAAAGTATTAACCATGGTTCAAGAGGGAAAGATTGATTCGCAGAAGGCATCAGAGCTTATTGATGTATTAAAAGCGAAACAGGAGAGAAATGGCCTTACTACCAAAGGAAGTAATAATTACGTAGATAAAACTCTAAAAATCCGTGTCGTATCAGAAGAAAATGATAGAGTGAGTGTCAATTTGCCGATTAAATTAGTTAAAGTTGTATTATTAGCTGGACATAGCATTGCCTCAAGTATTCCACAGTCTGAAAAGTATGTGAAAGATATTAAAAAGGAAGATATTGACCTAATTTTAAAAGCAATCGAAAACGAGATAGATGGTCAAATTATAGAAGTAAATTCTGCTAATGGTGATATCGTCACCGTCAGTATTGAATAGTTGAAAAATATGATAGATATAAAAGTCAAAACAAAAAACAAAAGTTTCACCGTTCCAATTCCATACACGATTCTCAATCTTGGTATATCTGTCCTTTCATCTAAATCTTTAACTCGCCTCATCAACAGTCGGACAAAAAAGGCCATGAATGATAAAGAATTTAATTTCACTATTCCATCAGTAGACAAGAAACTACTTAAGCAAATGATAGGAGAGTTTAAAAAACACAAGGGAACAGAAATTGTTCATGTGAAAGCTAAAGACGGTTCAGAAATTACTATTAAGTTATAAATTCCTTATTGTTCACGGAAGGGAGGAGGAGAGGATAGATTACCTCTCCTTTTTCTAGTTATTTTTCTAAATACCCTTTACGAACCGCATCATGAATTAGGCTTTCAGCAAACCTCCAAAGTTCATTTGAACCCCATTCAATTTGCTTATTCTTTGCCAAAACACGATCGCTAGTGAGACCATGCTTTTTCCAAGTATGACCTTCTGTATAATAGTTATGTAACAATGGGTGTAACCGGTCTAGTGCTCCAGCAAATCTAGCTTCAGGCGTTTCCTTTACTTCGAATTCACGCCACAATGAAAAATACTCTTTTTGCTGATTTTTAGGAAGTAATCCAAATAGACGCTTGGCAGCCTTGAGTTCTCTTTCTTCTTTATCCGAATACCCTTGTTCATCGTAAAGAAAAGTATCCCCTGCGTCGATTTCCACCAAATCATGAATCAGAATCATCTTTAAGACTTTTAAAATATCAAGATCAACATCATTCGCATGCTCTAACAAAATAATCGCCATTACGGATAAATGCCAAGTATGCTCCGCGTCATTCTCGTTACGGCTTTTATCCATGATAAAGGACTGTCTGAAGATGGTTTTCAATTTGTCAATTTCCACAATAAATCGAATTTGCTCTAATAGCCTCTGATTATTCATAGGGATCTCCCTCTTTAATTAAATATATTTGTTTTTCCAATAATTCTACTTTAGCAAAATTCGTAGAGTATAGGCTACTACTTCGCTGTAAGTAAATAGACGGTTTTTAATATTCTCCTGATATGGAAATTGGTATCATCAGAAACTAAAAACAGGCACTCCCAATGGAATGGGGAGTGCCTTACTTATTTAATTGGAGGCTGTGGAACAATCCATAGTAACTCCATTGACAGTGCTTTTCATAATATTACGAAACACAAAGGCCGTGACGTTATTGTAGTTATGATATAAGTCTGTTAAATCATCCATTAAAAAATTGAACAACATGGAAAATAGAAGGATAAAAGCTATATAAAGAAGAATCTTGTATTTATCATTATTTTCCAAATTAATTATTAAAGGAGCTAGACTCATCATGTCTAATATAAAAAGTTTATATGATTCGCCAATTAAAACAGAAAGACTATACCTTAAATTACTTACTTTAAACGATACGGAAAAGGTGTACCATCATTTTGCGAATCAGGATGTCACAAGGTTTATGGATATTGAGCCTTGTAAAGATTTGAAGGAGGC
>DASQIV010000612.1:0-4139 GCA_035631415.1 Pseudoneobacillus sp.
ATCCCTCCTCAAATTTAGGATGTGATTCCGAGATATTTTTATTCTATTGAAACCCTGAATAATTTTCGTTGATATGCACAATTTAAATTTACACAGTTCAATAAGGAGTGAAAGCACAATGCCTTACCATAAGGATAAACAACAAGCGTTTCAAGCTGCACAACAGGGAGTAGAGGATGCACAAGAGCTTTATCATGAAATTGTTAAAGATAGTGCCAGTTATGGTCATCAGCTTAAACATTTAAAACAAGAGGTAAATGAAGCCTACCAACAAATTGAAAATGCTTTAGAGGTGGCTTCCGAGCATCAGAGAGAACAATTAGAAAGATTTCAACAAGATTTACAACAAATGGTGAATGAAGTAAATATGGATTAGAGTACTTACCTTCTTTATAAAGGAGGTAAAAGATAATAGCCTCCACTCAGTGGAGGTTATTTTTTCGAAGTATACAAAAATGGTCCCCTAGAAAGGAGACCTTTACTAATTATTGATTTTTCTTGCGCTTTTTATTATTTTGTTTTTGAGCTTCTGTTAATGGTTCGTTTGAAAATTCTTCATTAAAGCCTGCACCCATTCCTTGAGCGCTAGCTGCATTTGCACCTGGAATCACATGATTTGCTTTTCGTTTACCCATTATAATACCTCCTAAAAAATGTAACCGAGTAATTTAAAGTTATTGAAAAAAATAGGGGAGAGAAACAACCTCCTACCTTACATTAGATTTCCCTTGCACTATAAAAGGTTACATGGAAAATGTTTTTTTACAAAAATGGTTTTCAAGCAGCTCATGTTGATTCAGAATACTATTAATTATTGATATATCTTTGTTTCTACTATTAGTAATAAGAAAAACTTATCAAAATCTATAACATACTTGTTATTTACTTATGTAAATGGTTGTATTAAGATAAGAATTGTAAGAAAAGTTGGGATGGATGGGAATATTCAAATTTTTCGACCTTTCATTTATTTTTAGGTACATAATGTCAAGGGGGTACGAAAGATGTCAAAAGATGTTTTTAATGCACGTAGTTCATTTGAACTAAACGGCAAACGCTATCATTACTACAAATTAGCGGCCTTAGAAGATGCAGGAATTAAAAATGTATCAAAATTACCTTATTCCATTAAAGTGTTACTTGAATCCGTTCTTCGTCAACATGATGGACGTGTCATTACAAAAGAACACGTAGAAAACTTAGCAAAATGGGGAACTGACGAGTTGAAGGAAGTGGATGTACCATTTAAACCTTCTCGTGTTATTCTTCAAGACTTTACTGGTGTACCAGCTGTAGTAGACCTTGCTTCTTTACGTAAAGCAATGGCTGATATGGGTGGAGATCCTGATAAAATTAATCCGGAAAAAACGGTAGATTTAGTAATTGACCACTCTGTACAGGTTGATCAATACGGAACTCCTGATTCATTAGAAGCAAACATGGTACTTGAATTTGAACGTAATGCTGAGCGTTATCAGTTCCTAAGCTGGGCACAAAAAGCGTTCAATAACTATCGTGCAGTTCCACCTGCAACAGGGATCGTTCACCAAGTAAACCTTGAGTTTCTTGCTGATGTTGTACACGTTGCTGAAACAGCTGATGGTGAACTTGAAGCTTACCCAGATACATTAGTAGGTACTGACTCTCATACTACTATGATCAACGGTATCGGGGTACTTGGATGGGGTGTTGGTGGTATTGAAGCTGAGGCTGGAATGCTTGGACAACCGTCTTACTTCCCAGTACCAGAAGTTATTGGGGTTAAATTAGTTGGAGAACTTCCAAATGGTGCAACTGCTACTGACTTAGCATTAAAAGTAACGCAAGTATTACGTAGCGCAGGTGTAGTTGGTAAATTTGTTGAATTCTTCGGACCTGGAGTATTATCATTACCATTAGCTGACCGTGCAACAGTTGCTAACATGGCTCCTGAATACGGTGCAACTTGTGGATTCTTCCCAGTTGACGCAGAATCTCTTGATTACCTTCGTTTAACTGGCCGTGATGAAGAGCAAGTTCAAGTGGTAGAACAATATTGCAAAGAAAACGGATTATTCTTTGATCCAAGTTTTGAACCTGTTTACACTAACGTAATTGAAATTGATCTTTCTGTGATTGAAGCAAATCTTTCTGGTCCTAAGCGTCCGCAAGATTTAATTCCTCTTTCACAAATGAAAGAAACTTTTGTTAAAGCTGTAAGTGCACCTCAAGGAAACCAAGGGTTTGGTTTAACTGAAGCGGAGCTTAACAAAGATGTTACAGTTCAATTCACTAATGGTGACCAAACAGTAATGAAGACTGGTGCAGTAGCAATTGCTTCTATTACTAGCTGTACAAATACATCTAACCCATATGTTCTTGTAGGAGCAGGTTTGGTTGCGAAAAAAGCAGTTGAATTAGGTTTAGAGGTTCCTAAATTTGTTAAAACATCTTTAGCACCTGGATCTAAGGTTGTTACTGGATACCTTCGTGATTCAGGATTACTTCCATACTTAGAGCAATTAGGTTTCAACCTTGTTGGTTATGGATGTACAACATGTATCGGTAACTCTGGTCCATTAAAGGATGAGATTGAAAAGGCTGTTGCTGAAAGCGACTTACTTGTAACATCTGTTCTTTCAGGTAACCGTAACTTCGAAGGTCGTATTCACCCACTAGTAAAAGCTAACTACTTAGCTTCACCACCACTAGTAGTTGCTTATGCTCTTGCAGGTAATGTAAATATTGACCTGCAAAAAGAAGCAATTGGTAAAGATAAAAATGGTAATGATGTATTCATAAAAGACATTTGGCCAACAACTGCTGAAGTTGCTGATGTAGTAAAACAAACAGTAACTCCTGAGTTATTCCGCAGAGAATACGAAAATGTATTTGGTGACAATGCTCGTTGGAACGAAATTAAAACTAGCAATGAACCTTTATATACATTTGATGAAAATTCTACTTACATCCAAAATCCTCCATTCTTTGAAGGATTAACAGCTGAACCAGGTGAAGTAAAACCTTTATCAGGTTTACGTGTAGTTGGTAAATTTGGTGACTCTGTAACAACTGACCATATTTCTCCTGCAGGTGCTATTGGTAAAAATACTCCAGCTGGAAAATATTTATTAGAAAACGGAGTAGAGCCTCGTGACTTTAACTCTTACGGTTCTCGACGTGGTAACCACGAAGTTATGATGCGCGGTACATTTGCAAATATCCGTATCCGTAACCAAATCGCTCCTGGTACAGAAGGTGGAGTGACAACTTACTGGCCAACTGGCGAAGTAACTTCTATCTATGATGCTTGTATGCAATACAAAGCTGATGGAACAGGTCTTGTAGTTTTAGCTGGTAATGATTACGGAATGGGATCTTCTCGTGACTGGGCTGCTAAAGGAACAAACCTTCTAGGCATTAAAACAGTTATTGCAGAAAGCTTCGAGCGTATTCATCGTTCTAACCTTGTTTTAATGGGAGTTCTTCCACTTCAATTCAAGGAAGGCGAAAGTGCTGATACTTTAGGATTAACTGGTAAAGAAATAATCGATGTTCAAGTCGATGAAAACGTTAGACCGCGTGATCTTCTAAAGGTAACTGCTACTGACGAGGCTGGTAACAAGAAAGAATTTGAAGTTCTTGTACGTTTCGATTCAGAAGTTGAAATTGATTACTACCGTCATGGTGGAATTTTACCAATGGTATTACGTGAAAAATTAAAAGCTTAATTAGAAAAACCGCCCTGCACTTTGTGTAGGGCGGTTTTAACTTTATTGGGAATTCTGGTTTATATATATAACTAAATTTTAACTTTTACTATCTTTGTCACAATATTTTTAAAAAATGTAAGGAAACTAGAGAATTAAAAAGGAAGTATTGACTAAACCCTAATGGAAAATTTATACTGAAGATACATATATAAGAAAGGGATGAAAAAAGGGGAATGAAGTTTTAATCTAATTTTTCAGATGAAGATTCGAATAATCGAACTTTTAGAAACTTGAAGAATTGGATTAGTCTGCCCTTTTTCCCATATACATGAAAATTCGAACGTGCTTCTTTATGCATGTCGTTTTCTTTTAGTATATTTTTGTTACAAGGCATTTCTAACCTCTTCAGGTTTCTGAAGAGGTTTTTTATTTTAATCTAGCTACAGT
>DASQIV010000613.1:0-2152 GCA_035631415.1 Pseudoneobacillus sp.
AAGCTTTGTTGCTCCGACATTAAAATTAACAAATGAAAAGGTGGAGAAGATGAAGGAAGCTTTAATTAAGCTCATTTCAGAAGCTTTATATTTAGGAATGAAAAAGGAAGATATTGTTTCCTTGCTCAATCAAGCCGAAGATAGTGTGAAAGGCAGTGATAAGCATGATTAAAGTAGATGCTGTAAATAAGAAATTTGATGATATTGAAGCTCTGAAAAATGTAAGCTTTCATATCAAAAAAGGATCCATATATGGTTTACTTGGAACCAATGGTGCTGGAAAGACGACTCTTTTAAAAATTCTTGCAGGGATTTATAAGGAAGGTAGAGGAGAAGTATTCATTGATGGGGAGAATGTATTTGAGAATATTCCTTTAAAACAAAGGATTATTTATCTCCCTGATAGTCTTTATTTTTTCTCCCAATCTACTATTAGACAAATGGCAGAGTTCTATCAATCTACTTATCCAAATTGGAACAAAGAGCGATTTGAATTACTAAAGGAATCTTTTCCAATCCATGTCGATAAAAAAATTCATCGCCTTTCTAAAGGGATGCAAAGGCAAGTAGCCTTTTGGTTGGCACTTTGTGCGATGCCAGATGTCATGATTTTAGATGAGCCTTTGGATGGTTTAGATGCTGTGATGCGACATAAAATTAAAAATTTATTAATCCAAGATGTCGCCGAACGTGAAATGACTATATTAATATCATCCCACAACCTTAGGGAGGTAGAAGACCTCTGTGATCATATTGGAATCCTGCATCAGGGGTCATTAGTGATAGAAAAAGAATTAGACGAATTGAAATCAGACATTCATAAAATTCAGGTAGCCTTTGCGAAACCTGTCTCTCAAAACTTTCTAGAAGGATTTCAAATTTTACATCAAGAAAAAAGGGGAAGTGTGTTCGTTTGGATCATTAAAGGGAATAAGGACCTCATTGATTCTCATATTCGTCAGCATAAACCAGTAATCTTTGATTTATTACCACTCACTTTAGAAGAAATATTTATATACGAAATGGGGGATATGGGCTATGCCATTGAAAACATTGTCGTTTAATCAAGGGGTATTGTTTCAAAATATTAGGAGTCTTAGTTGGATAGGAATGATCTATTTCCTTGTCTTACTTTTTCTTTTACCATTGCAATTTGTACTTGCCTATAATAATGAACGTTACCAATACAACTATAATTTTAAAGACAATCTATTTGCCATGATGGAACCCATTCAAATATTTGTCATATTTATCATCCCTGTTTTATTAGCAGTTTTACTGTTCCGTTATTTGCATATTAAAGGGTCAGCTGACTTTTTCCACAGTCTTCCAATTAAACGAGAAGTGATGTATGTTCAGCATGTTATATTTGGATTATTTACTTTAACCATTCCTGTCCTAGTTATAGGCATCATTTTAACTTTGTTTTATGATAGCCTTCATGTTTTTAATACGATTTCAGTACCTGAGATTTGGAACTGGGTAGGAGTAACAGTTCTTTTTAACTATTTTGTCTTTTTTACCAGCGCTTTTGTAGCAATGGTAACAGGGATATCGGCTGTTCATGCGATCATTTCATATATTTTATTTGTTTTACCAGTAGGGGTCTACGTCTTTTCGGTATTAAATTTAGAATATTTTTTATTTGGGTTTTCCTCACAATATTATATAAATACGAATATTGAAAGACTTGTTCCTTTTGTTAGAGCAGCTGATTTCTCAAGAATACCTTTAACTGGAAAAGAGGCACTTGCCTACGCAACGATAACGATAGTGTTAGCGATTCTTGCTCTTGTAATCTATAAAATAAGAAGAATTGAGTCAGCGCAACAAGCTATTGCTTTTCAAAATCTACAGCCTTTTTTCAAATATGGGGTAGCATTTTGCTGTTTATTAATGGGTGGATTTTATTTCGGAGAATCCCAGGATCAAATAGAGTGGGTATTGTTTGGAATGATAGCTGCCTCAGTCATAGGCTTTTTTGCTGCAGAAATGGTTCTTCAAAAAACTTGGAGAGTTTTTAAAGAGTGGAAGAGATTTGTTTATTTCTTAACAGGTATAGCTTTATTAGGATTTCTCTTTCATTTATCATCTGAAAAATATGAACAAAACCTTCCAGATTTAGCAGATGTGAACAGAGTTTATCTCGGAG
>DASQIV010000614.1:0-2212 GCA_035631415.1 Pseudoneobacillus sp.
AATTGGCAAACCATCCTGCATCATACCTATTACAATTCCAAAAATAAGGTTAATAAGGACGATAATGATACCAGCTATCGCATCTCCCTTAACAAATTTACTCGCACCATCCATAGACCCGAAAAAGTCCGCTTCACGTCCGACTTTTTCTCTTCGTTCACGCGCTTGCTGTTCTGAAATCATTCCAGCATTTAAATCTGCATCAATACTCATTTGTTTTCCTGGCATTGCATCTAAAGTAAAACGTGCAGCAACTTCAGATACACGTTCTGAACCTTTCGTAATAACAACGAATTGGATAATAATCAGTATTAAGAAAACGACCATACCGACAAGAGCATTTCCACCAACAACGAATGTACCAAACGTCTCAACAACACCACCTGCTTCACCATGCGATAAAATGGAACGAGTGGTAGAAACATTTAATCCTAGTCTAAATAAAGTTAACAACAATAATAATGAAGGAAATATAGAAAAATCTAAAGGCTCATTCATATTCATTGAATTTAATAAAACTAATAGAGCAAGCGAGATATTCATAATAATCAGTACACTTAATAACCATGATGGAAATGGAATAATTAACATGGCTACAATTAATATAACACTGAGCAATACTGATAGGTCTCTTGCTTTCATAAAGTATTCTCTCCTCACTCTGAAGCTAACGAACTCTGTTAGATTTTATTTTTTGTACGATAAACGAAAGCCAAAATTTCAGCAACTGCTTTAAAGAATTCTTCTGGAATTGCATCGCCTATTTCTGTTTGACTATATAAAGCTCTTGCTAAAGAGCGGTTTTCCACAGTTATTACATCATTTTCTTTTGCAATTAATTTAATCTTTTGAGCAACAAAGTCAACACCCTTCGCGACGACAAATGGCGCATCTGACTTCTTCTCATCATATTTTAGAGCAATAGCAAAATGTGTAGGGTTTGTTATAACAACGTCTGCTTTTGGCACTTCTTGCATCATTCTTCTCATAGCCATTTCTCTCTGACGTTGCTTAATTTTCGACTTAATAAGGGGATCCCCTTCAACGTTTTTATATTCATCTTTGATATCTTGTTTAGACATTCTGATGTTTTTTTCAAAATCATATTTTTGATACAAATAATCTAAAATAGCTAAAAACAACAAGCCAACCGAACAAAAAAGTCCCATCTGCACAGTAATAGTACCGACATTTGCAAGAGCATCCCAAAGAGATTTTTGTGAAAGTACTAATATATCATCAATTCTTTTCCATAAGACTCCAAATGCTATCGCTCCTACAAAGGAGATTTTTAATATAGATTTAAATAATTCAACTAACGATCTTAAGGAAAATATCTTTTTAAATCCTTGCAAAGGATTAATTTTATCTAGTTTCATTTGAATAGCTTCTGTAGAAAAAAGAAAGCCAATTTGTGCATAATTTGCTGCAATACCAGCTACCATAGCGATTACTAAAATCGGGGCTAAGAAGGTTGCCATTTCACGAATTATAACCATAAATAAAGAAAACACATTCTGCTCTGTTAAATTCATTAATAAGTATTCTTGATAAGAGTGTTTAAACAAGTTAAGTAATAGCCCTAATAAATATTCCCCTGACATCCATAGAAAAAGGAATATGGCTATTAATAAGACAGCTGTATTTAAGTCTTGGCTTTTAGCTACTTGACCTTTTTTTCTTGCATCCTGTCTTTTCTTTGGGGTAGCTTTTTCAGTCTTTTCACCGGAGAAAAACTGTAAATCAAGTGATAATAAGTCCACTTATTTCCCCCCTAATAAATCCATAAAATCACGTATGATATATAGCATGGTTTCTACGATATTGGACATCATCGTGATCATTACGCTCATTAAGATAAAAATGGCAACTAAACCAACGACAATTTTAACGGGAACACCTACAACAAAAATATTTAGCTGTGGTACGGTTCTAGCCATTATTCCTAATGCAACATCTACTAAAAATAGAACGCCAACTACTGGAAGAGACATTTGAAAAGCAATCATAAACATTTGCGAAAAAGCTTTGAGGACAAATTCAATCATGTTTGAATCACCGAATGGTAACCATGCCTGTTCAAGCGGTATAAATTGGTAGGAGTGGAATATCCCATCTATTAACAAGTGATGTCCGTTTATAGTCAATAAAAATAATAAAGCTATGGTATAAAAATATTGCCCCATTAAAGGACTTTGTGCACCGGTTTGGG
>DASQIV010000615.1:0-2892 GCA_035631415.1 Pseudoneobacillus sp.
AGCATATTGCAGAAAAACTATCAAAACTTGAAACAAACATTTTTGAACTAGCTGGAGAAAGTTTTAATATTAATTCGCCAAAGCAGCTTGGTGTCATATTGTTTGAAAAACTAGGTCTTTATTCCATGAAAAAAACGAAAACGGGTTATTCCACTTCAGCTGATGTTTTAGAAAAATTGGCAGAGGATCATGAAATCATTCGAGAAATTCTTAATTACCGCCAATTAGGTAAATTACAGTCAACGTATATCGAAGGACTATTAAAAGTGATTCATCCTACGTCTAATAAGGTTCATACTCGTTTTAACCAAGTATTAACACAAACAGGAAGATTAAGTTCCATTGATCCAAATCTACAAAACATACCGATACGTTTAGAAGAAGGACGAAAAATTCGTCAAGCCTTTATTCCGTCAGAAAAAGACTGGATCATGTTTGCAGCGGACTATTCACAAATTGAGTTAAGAGTGTTAGCCCATATTGCAGGTGATGAAAAGTTAATCCAGGCATTTAAGGATGATTTAGATATTCATACGAAAACAGCGATGGAAGTTTTCCATGTAAAAGCTGATGAAGTAACCTCGAATATGCGACGCCACGCAAAGGCAGTAAACTTTGGAATTGTGTATGGAATAAGTGACTATGGTTTGTCACAAAGCTTAGGGATTAATAGAAAAGAAGCGGGACAATTTATTGAACGTTATCTTGAAAGTTATCCTGGTGTAAAGGATTACATGGAGGATATTGTCAAGGTAACCAAACAACAAGGGTACGTATCAACATTACTCCAAAGACGAAGATACATTCCTGAAATAACGAGTCGGAATTTTAATATAAGAAGCTTTGCAGAACGAACAGCTATGAATACGCCAATTCAAGGAAGCGCTGCAGATATTATAAAAAAAGCGATGATTGATATGGCAGACAGATTGAAAGCTGAAAATTTACAAGCTAGATTATTACTGCAGGTACATGATGAATTGATTTTTGAAGCTCCGAAAGATGAAATAGAAAAATTAAAACTAATTGTTCCAGAAGTTATGGAAAATGCTGTAGATTTAAAAGTTCCTCTAAAAGTGGATTATTCTTATGGTCCTACTTGGTTTGATGCTAAGTAGTGAATTATTTCTTGAAAGGAATGGTAACCCCTTATGCCAGAGCTTCCTGAGGTCGAAACCGTTCGAAAAACATTAAAAAACCTTGTATTAAATAAAACGATAGAGAACGTAACTGTTACTTGGCCAAAGATGATTAAGAATCCTTTGGAGGTTATCCAATTTACAGACGCTTTAAAGGGACAAACCATTAAAGATGTTTCTCGTCGTGGTAAATTCATTATTTTTTACACCGATGACTTTGCGTTAGTCTCGCATTTAAGAATGGAAGGAAAATATGCTGTTTACCCTTATGATGAACCGGTCGATAAGCATACACATGTAATTTTTCATTTTACGGATGGTTCAGAATTGAGATATAAGGATGTTCGGAAATTTGGAACGATGCACTTATATCAAAAAGGAACCGAATTTACTATCCCTCCTTTGAATGAACTGGGTCCAGAGCCGTTTTCAGAAGAATTTACGCTTGAACATTTAACTCAAAAGTTGCAAAAAACAAATCGAAAAATAAAGCCAGCATTACTTGACCAAAAAATTGTAGTGGGTCTAGGTAATATATATGTGGATGAGGCACTGTTTCGATCTAGAATTCATCCTGAAACAGTTGCCCAAACATTAACACCTGATCAGCTATTGGTTTTGCATAAAGAAATCATTCAAACTTTATCTGAAGCTGTAAAAAAAGGTGGAAGTACGATTCGTTCCTATGTCAATTCTCAAGGAGAAATAGGAATGTTTCAGCTCGAGCTTTTCGTATATGGCCGTAAGGGAGAAGAATGTAAAAACTGTGGTCAAGCATTAGAAAAAACAGTAGTAGGTGGACGAGGAACCCATTTCTGTCCTAATTGCCAACGATTGGATTAACGTTTCAATAACATTTAAAAGGCTTCTTACATATACTGTCGTAGCATTTGACAGGAAGGAGCCTTTTCTAATGGCACAAATGATATCACTTCTCGTTCTTGCTTTCGCGGTTAGTCTCGATAGCTTTAGTGTTGGCTTTACCTACGGGTTACGTAAAATGAAAATACCTTTTAAATCAATCATCATCATTGCGTCTTGTTCTGCCTTTTCCCTTTTGTTAGCTTCAGGATTTGGTCATGTACTTGCTAGGATTTTATCTCCTAAAGTCACTGACCAGTTTGGTGGAATCATATTAATTCTCCTTGGAGCGTGGGTACTGTATCAATTTTTTAGACCTGAAAAAAGTAAAGAACTTATTACGATTGAAAAAACGATTGTTAATTTTGAAATTAAATCACTTGGCATTGTCATAAATATTTTAAGAAAACCAATGTCAGCAGACTTTGACTTATCGGGTACCATTACTGGAATTGAAGCCTTTATGTTAGGTTTAGCCCTATCCTTAGACGCCTTTGGTGCCGGTGTTGGTGCGGCTATGCTAGGTTTTTCTCCACTTGCCTTAGCTATTGCAGTAGCCATAATGAGTTCCCTTTTCGTTTGGATGGGAATAAAAAGTGGCTCTTTTTTCTCCAAAAGTGATTGGGTACAAAAATTTACTTTTATTCCGGGAATTCTTCTAATCATCATAGGAGTGTGGAAATTTTAACTATAAAGAGGTATATGTATGGCATTAATAATAGGATTAACGGGTGGGATTGCAAGTGGAAAAAGCACTGTGTCTCATATGTTAAGAGATATGGGAATTCCAATTGTAGATGCAGATATTGAAGCACGTAGAGCTGTAGAAAAAGGGGAAAACGCCTATCAGCAAATCATTGAAGTATTTAGTACTGATATATTAACGGAAAAT
>DASQIV010000616.1:0-5796 GCA_035631415.1 Pseudoneobacillus sp.
ACCAATTGCATATACTCCATTTGGTGAGATATTTGCCGGATTTTTTATGGGTATGTTAATTATTCTCATATCTTTTTATATTCAAACAGGAACAGTTGATACGACAAGTATTCTAGTTTCGATTCCTATTTTCATTCTAGTTGGAGCCATTCTTCTTTCCAACAATATTCGCGATTTAGATGGTGATAAGGAATTTGGTCGTAAAACCTTAGCGATTTTACTTGGAAGAAAAAAGGCTATTCAATTATTAGCAGCTATGTTCATTGTTTCATTTGTTTGGGTTTTTGTGTTAATGGCCTTACAGCTTACATCACCTTGGTTGGCGATTGTTTTACTAAGCGCTCCAAAAGCGATCAAAGCGACAAAAGGATTTATTGGAAAAAGCATTCCAATCGAAATGATGCCTGCGATGAAAGCAACAGCTCAAACAAACACCATCTTCGGCTTCTTATTATCCATTGGATTATTTTTAGGATACCTATTATAAAATAGATAAAAGCCCCTTGTCTGTGAAAGACAAGGGGCTTTCTCACTTTAAAGCAGCGGGGGTCAGACCCCCGGTACGTTAATGCGGTGATGCGGTTAAATTAAATTCTAAAAAACAACTTCGTTTGCTCGGATTCGCCAGATTTCTTGGGCATATTCTTCAATTGTTCGGTCGCTTGAAAAGTAACCTGACTGAGCGATATTCACTAAACACTTCGTATTCCAATCTTTTTTATTCATATATGCTTTGCCAACCTCAGATTGAATATCCACATACGATGAAAAGTCTCTTAATACAAAATATTGGTCATTTTGAGCGATTAATGAATCAAAAATAGCTTCAAATTCATCTCCCTCTTCAAATAAAAATCCATTTACTAGCTGATCAAGAACTTTGCGAATTCGTTTATCATGGTGGTAATAATCTACCGAACGATAGCCGCCTTGCTTTTGAAATCGAAGTACATCCTCCGCATTTAATCCAAATGTAAAGATATTCTCTCGACCAACTCTTTCAAGGATCTCAATATTTGCGCCATCCATCGTACCTACTGTAATGGCCCCATTCATCATAAATTTCATATTCCCGGTTCCCGAGGCTTCTTTACTTGCAGTAGAAATTTGTTAACTTATATCCGCAGCAGGAAAAATTTCCTCTGCCAATGAAACGCGATAATTCTCAAGAAAGATGACCTTTACATATTTAGATACATAAGAGTCCCCATTTACTTTTTTGGCTACTGTATTAATTAATTTAATGACTTTCTTCGCGTAATAATAACCAGGCGAAGCCTTTGCACCAAAAATAAATGTTCGTGGGGCAATCTCAAAGCTAGATTCTTCCTTTAATCGATTATATAAATGCATAATGTGCAAAATATTTAAGAGTTGTCTTTTATAAGCATGTAGTCTCTTTACATGAATATCGAATATAGAGGAAGGATCCACAATCACACCATTTTTATTTAAAATGGTTTCCGCTAATTTTCTCTTATTATTCTCTTTCACCTTTGATAGCTGTTCTAAAAATAAAGAATCATCTTTGTATTCCATCAGCTTCTCAAGCATTTCTGGTTTAGTTATCCAGCCTTCACCCAGAGCCTCTGAAATCAGACTAGATAAAGAAGGATTGGATTTTAATAACCATCGTCGATGCGTGATTCCATTTGTTTTATTATTGAATTTTGTTGGAAATACTTCAAAAAATTGTTTCATTTCTCGTTCCTTTAATATATCAGTATGAATTTTTGCTACGCCATTCACACTATGAGAGCCCACTAGGGCCAAATGCGCCATTTTTACTTCTTGATGAGCAATGATCGCCATCTGCTCAATTCTCTTCCAATCTCCTGGGTATCTCCCCCACAGGGATTGACAAAAGCGCTCATTAATTTCTTCGACAATCATAAAGATTCTAGGAAGTAATGGCTGGAAAATCCGAACTGGCCAACGTTCAAGTGCTTCGGATAATGTGGTGTGATTCGTATATGAAATTGTATTTGTGGTTATATGCCAAGCATCATCCCAATCGAAACCTTCCTCATCAATCAAAAATCTCATTAATTCTGGGATGGCTAAAACAGGATGAGTATCGTTAATATGGATGCTTACATATTCATGTAAATGTTGAAGGGTATGATGTTGTTTTCGGAAAGAGCGAATAATCGAACGAATACTTGCTGCTACTAAAAAATATTGTTGTTTTAAACGCAAAATTTTTCCTTCATCGTTGGTATCGTCAGGATATAGAAATTCGGATACAGATTCTGTTTCACGTTTATACTTTAGAATGTCTTTATGAATGGGGTATGAGGAAGGCTCTGCGTTCCAAAGGCGTAGCGTATTCACTGTTTGGTTTTGATATCCTACTACTGGCATATCATAAGGTACTGCTGTAATATTTTCAGTGTTTAAATGGTGAAACACAAGGCGGCCATTTTCAGTGGTACTTTCCACATGACCCCAAAATGGAATCTCCACAGCATGGTCCATCTTCCTTACTTCCCAAACATGGCCATTACGAAGCCAATGTTCTGGAAGCTCTACCTGATAGCCTTCGACAATTTTCTGTTCGAATAACCCATGTTTATATCGGATTCCACAACCATGTCCCGGCAATTGAAGCGAGGCCAAAGAATCAAGAAAACAAGCGGCCAATCTTCCAAGGCCGCCATTACCTAATGCTGCATCCGCCTCAAGCTCTTCTATGTTTTCAAGTGAAAGGCCCAGATCCTGAAAACTTTCTTCCACAACCCTAGCAATTCCTAAGTTTAGTAAATTATGTTTCAGTAATCGACCTAATAGAAACTCAATTGATAAATAGTAGACTTGCTTCGTTTTACTTTCTCGATACTGTTCATTAGTTTGAATCCAATCACGGCTTACATATTCTCGTATCATATTCCCTAAG
The DNA here is from genome assembly GCA_035631415.1 of Pseudoneobacillus sp. Taxonomy (GTDB): domain Bacteria; phylum Bacillota; class Bacilli; order Bacillales; family Cytobacillaceae; genus Pseudoneobacillus. The sequence continues at coordinate 2,897 of DASQIV010000616.1, forward strand.
GTTTGATATTGGTCTCTCTCGCTACTTTCCTCAAAGCTTTTGCCAGTCATCGCTTCAACACGATTTACAAACACATATTTAAATTCTTCTTTGCTAGAAAACATGGCTTTCACTCCTCGTGATGAGCTCTGCATATAGCTGATTATATTTAAAAGCTGATTGAGCCCAACTATAATCCTTAGACATGGCAGAATGAACAATCTTTTCCCAAACTTGTTTTTGTTGATAATAATAGAATGCTCTTCTTATTGTATAAAGCATGTCATGTGCATTGAAGTGGTTAAACGAGAAGCCATTGCCTTCACCCGTTATTTCATTAAATGCATGTACTGTATCATTTAATCCGCCTGTTTCCCGAACGATTGGAATTGCCCCATATTTCATCGCAATTAATTGCCCAAGGCCACAAGGCTCAAATAAGGAAGGCATCAAAAATAAATCAGCACCAGCATAAAGCTTATGGGCCAAGCCCTCATTAAAGCCTATATGAACCTTTAATTGATCAGGATATTGTGCAGCTTTGCTTTGGAAAAATTGTTCGAATTCCCAATCACCAGTACCGAGAACAATCATTTGAACATCTTCTTGTAAAATATCATCTAAGACACATCTAACTAAATCAAGCCCTTTTTGTTTTGTAAGTCTTGTAATCATCACTAATAGAGGTGTGTCACTTTTTTGGGGAAGACGGTAATGCTTTTGTATGTCTGCTTTGTTAAGCTGTTTATTTTTTAAATCTTTTATTCCGTATGGATGTGTTAAAAGTACATCCTTTTTTGGATTATAAAAATCCTCATCAATCCCATTTAGAATTCCTATTAAATCCTCATCTCTCATTTTTAAAAGACCTTCTAGTTTTTCTCCGTAAAAGGCTGTTTGAATTTCTGAACGATAGGTAGGACTAACGGTTGTTATCTTATCCGCTGCCACAATCCCACCTTTCATGAAGTTCACATTTCCATAGAACTCTAACTGGTCATGGTGGAAATATCGTTCATCCATCCCTAATAAATCCGTTAACGTCTCTTTCGGAAAAATACCTTGGAATTGCAAATTATGAATCGTAAAAACGGTTCTTATAAAGCCATACCGTTCTTTATGATAATAATTCACTCTTAGTAAAAACGGGATCATAGCCGTATGCCAATCGTGGCAGTGAATGACATCAGGAAAGAAATCTAAATGGACGAGACTCTCCAACACAGCCTTATTAAAAAAAGAAAACCGTTCGCCATCATCATAATATCCATATAATCCATTACGATTAAAGTAGTATTCATTATCTATAAAATAGAAAGTCACACCATCTACAACAAGTTTTTCAATGCCACAGTATTGATTTCTCCATCCTACTGGAACTGTGAATTCACTAATTTTTTTCATCTTGTTTCGGTATGCAGCAGGAATATCTCCATATTTCGGGATCATGACTCTAACATCTGTTCCCAAACTCAGCAATTCTTTCGGTAAAGACCCTGCTACATCGGCAAGACCTCCAGATTTAATAAACGGAACACATTCCGAAACAGTAAATAAGACCTTCACGATTTAATCAACGCTCCTTGTACAGTCCCTTTACGAATAACGTGAGGCTTCGCAGGTAATCCAACGATAACTGTACCATCTTCTATTTTTACATCTTTGTCTAAAATAATGGAATCTAACACACAATTTTCTCCAATAGAACATTTTTGTAAAATAATGCAATTCTTAATGGATGAACCTTTACCAATTCGGACTCCTCTAGCAATGATACTATTTTCAACTTCACCTTCAATTTGACAGCCGTTAGCTACCATCGCATTTTGAACTAGTGACCCTGTTAAATATCTTGTAGGTGGTTCATCCTTTACTTTTGTATAAATAGGACGATTTTTTAAAAATACCTGTTTCCATATAGTAGGGTTTAGCATATTTAAGCTACTTGAAAAATATTTTTGTATAGAATCGATCATTACAGCATATCCATCATACTCAAACTGACAAATTTTTAATGAATGATTCAGATCAAGAACAACATCCTTCATCGTTCTATAGCCTGTTTCTTCGCGCTTAGTTATTAAATCGATTAAAAGGGAGGTTTTTAACATAAACATTCCAAGAGATTTACCTTGTTGCGTGATCTCGGTAATGTCACACTCTGAATCAATATGTTTATCTAAGACCTCTTTATAATCCATATTCGAAACGGTATAGCAGTTAGTAATCAATGTGTATTTCTGTAAGCTTCGATTAAAATAATCCATATTAGCCGCAAAATGTTCAAAGCATCCAAAACCAAGGCTATTTCCTTCTATATTTGGCGATGGAAAAAAGAATAGCCCGTCTCGTTTACGATTTAAATCCCAATTCTTACCCGAACCAAGATGGTCCATAAGGGAACGATATTGAAATTTCGGAAAAATCGCTACGCTTCGGATACCCGAATTCACCATACTCGATAAAACAAAGTCTATTAATCGATACCTCCCAGCAAAAGGAACTGCTGCAAGAGATCGATGAATTGTTAAATCTTCAAGCCCCTCATGAAATGCTGTTGCATCTATGACTCCCAGCAATTGTTTATTCATCTGTTCTCCCCCACCCTTAATATCAATCTATTTATTGGTTAACATGTCAGCGATTAACTCTTCCGTCACTAGTAGAATCTCTCCATTTTTTGAATCACCACAAATAATTGCTCCTTCAGGTATTTTTATATCAGCAGGAACAATCGCCTTTTCAATATAGGAATTTTTACCGATAACGGCATCTGACATAATGACAGACTCTCGGATGACGGCACCTTTTTCTACTTTTACTCCCTGAAATAATACAGACCTCTCGATATCGCCTTCAATGATACAGCCCTCATTGATTAAAGAGTCTATGACTTGTGCTTCAGGAGCAATATACTGAGG
>DASQIV010000617.1:0-9740 GCA_035631415.1 Pseudoneobacillus sp.
TTTGACAGGTATCGCAACCGTAAATTCTATTACCTAACTCTTTACGAAATTCATCGGGTAAAAATCCTTTCGTTTGAGTTAAAAATGCAATACAACGGTTAGCATTCAATTGGCCACCTTGAACAAGGGCTCCTGTAGGACAAGCATCAATACAAAGATTACAATCTCCACATTGGTCTTCTATTGGGCTATCCGGTTCAAATGGAATATTGGTGATCATTTCTCCTAAATAAACAAACGATCCAAATTCTGGGGTTATAATGGAGCAATTCTTTCCACTCCAGCCAATCCCAGCTCTTTCCGCTACAGCTCGGTCTGAAAGTTCACCTGTATCTACCATAGACTTTACCTTAGCATCAGGAACCTTTGATAAAATAAATTCCTCCAGCTTTTTTAAGCGCTCACGTAAAATATGATGATAGTCTTGACCCCATGAAGCTCGGCAAAAGATTCCTCGTCTTTCCCCTTTTTTACTCTCTACTCGTATCTTCATTTTTGAGGGGTAAGCTAAAGCAATTGAAATAATCGATTGCGGACGATCTAATAACAAATTCGGATTTACTCTCTTTTCAATATCAGGCTCCTCAAAACCCGATTGATACCCTAATTCTTGTTGGCGAAGCAATCGATTTTTTAATTCATCAAATGTAGAGGCAGTCGTAAAACCTATTTTATCAATTCCGATTTCTTTACTGTATTGAATAATTTCTTCTTTGAATGATTGGATGCTCATGGCCACCCCTCCTTTTTTATTTAGGCTGTTTTCGTAAACATTGTTGCTATTAGAGTAGTAATTGACTTCCACTACAGGATGCTCGCTTTCCAGGGAAGAATTATGAAAAAGCCCTACTGCCGGCTTTTTCAAAAACCAAATTCTTCTTGCGGGGCGGGCGGTGAGCCTCCTCGGCGCTACTAGCGCCTGTGGGGTAAAAATGATCCCTTATAAGGATCATTTTACCTAGGTCTCACCTGTCCCGCTTCTCCCGCAGGTAGGAAAAATGATTTATATTTTTCCATGTCTCGCACCTTCCGCTCCAGTCAACGACTGTTTAAAAAATCCATTTCAAAAACAACAATCTTTTAGAAAAGAGCCTTTATTTATTGGTTAAAAATGCTTTTATGCCAAGAAGCATATACCTTTACATTTTTTAATCACATATCACCTATGATAAACTATTTCTAACAACTTTTGGAGGTGGAAAGATTGGAAATAAAGATTTCAGATGAGCTTAAAACATTAATTCCTCATATTAAATTCGGTATTATTCAATATAAAGATATTGTCGTTTCCGATTCTCCTCAAATGTTAAAAGGTCGTTTACGTTTATTCCAAGAATCGATTTTCTTTGAATTAGAGGATAAAAATGTAACTGAACTCGATGGTATAAGTGAATGGAGACATATTTTCAAAACAACAGGTAAAGACCCTAATCGTTATCGTCCTTCCGTTGAAGCTTTATATCGAAGAATTAAAAAACAAAATTTTATAGAATCGGTACAAAGTGCAATCGATATAAACAACTTTTTTTCGCTCCAATATCAAATTCCAATTGGAGTATATGATACAAAACAAATAAATGGAAATGTGACGATTAGAGTGGGAAATGAAGGGGAAGAATATTCCGGTTTAAACGGAAGACTAAACTCTGTACATCATTTGATTGTCTCTGCGGATGAAGAAGGAGCATTTGGTAGTCCCTTTGTAGATTCAGCAAGAACTCCAGTAACAGAAGAGACCACTTCAGCTCTACAAATTGTTTATTTAAGACCTTCCTTAAGTCTTGAAGAATCTTCCAAGCTAACAGAATCACTGATGAAAATGTTTTTACAGGTTCATGGCGGTGAAGGAAAATTTGAAATAATAACCTGAAAAAAAGGAAGAGAATTTTTATTTTCTCTTCCTTTTTTCTATACCCACCACATTTCGGATACAGGTTCTTCGATTAATATAGTTTTTAAATTTTTCACAGCACGAGCAAAGCCTTCTTCAATCGACATGAGTGGATCTTCATGTTCAATACTCACCACATAATCGTACCCATATGTACGCAATGCACTCATCATATCAGACCATTCTTGCAGACTATGACCGCATCCAACTGATCGAAATGTCCATGCTCTTGTTTGTACATTGGCGTAAGATTGCATATCGGTCAATCCATACATATTTACATTATCTTGATCGATGTAAGTGTCTTTTGCATGGAAATGATGAATCGCATTTGCTTTTCCTAATATCTTTATTGCCCCAACAGGATCAATCCCTTGCCACCACAAATGACTTGGATCTAGGTTAGCACCAATAGCGTCACAGGTTTCTTCTCTTAATTTAAGAAGTGTATATGGCGTATGTACTAAAAAACCTCCATGTAATTCAAGACCAATTTTCACATTATGTTCTTTCGCGTATTGTCCTACTTCTTTCCAATATGGGATTAACTTTTCCTCCCATTGCCATTTCAAAATATCACCATATTCATTTGGCCAAGGAGCAACGGGCCAATTTGGATGCTTTGCTCCTTCATGATCTCCCGCAGTACCTGAGAAGCAATTCACAACAGGCACTCCCATTAAGCTTGCTAATTTAATTGTCTTCATTAATACTTGATGAGATTCTTCAGCAAATTCCTTATCAGGAGTGATTGGGTTACCGTGGCAGCTGAAAGCACTAATTTGCAAGCCTCTAGAAGTAACCTTTTCTGAGTATACTTTACGCTGTTCTTCATTTTCTAAAAGCTCATCTAGGTTACAGTGTGCATTTCCTGGGTATCCACCTGTCCCTATCTCAACTGAACTTAAACCCGCTTCCTTTACGTAATCGAGCATTTCGTCTAGATTCTTTTGTGAAAACAATACAGTAAAAACACCTAGTTTCATTTCTACTACCTCCTATTTGTCCAGTTTCAGCGGGGAAGAAAGTACTTCATTTCTTCTTGACTAGCCCCGACAAGCTCTTCCACTTTTCTCACAATCTCACACTTTTGCCTGTCTCACTACTCTTATAAATCGCATCAATAATTTGTGAAACTTGTAAAGCTTCCTTCGGTTTAACCACTAACTCTTCTAAACCTAAACAGCTATTAATAAAGTTTTGTGCTTGAGGTATGCTTGGGTCATCTTCCCCGGGAACCCAGTTTGCCTCACTATTCAAAAGCATCCCATGCTTCATTTGATTTAATTGGAATGGAAAAAGATCAATTCCACCTGTTAGGCCTGATATACTTAAACTTTCTTCGTCATCCTTAATATTCGCCATCCACGATGTTTCAAAAAGTAAGGATGCACCATTATCAAATCTGATATAGGCTGTAACATGATCATCAACTTCGAACGTTTCATGATTAAAGCTACCCCACTGGTTCACTTGACCTGTCATTTTACTTAAATGATTATAGGTACTACCCATTACCTCTACTACTTCTGGATTTCCTAATAGCCAAAGAGATAGGTCTAAAAAGTGGCAGCCATAATCGATCAGGCTTCCACCACCTTGAAGCTCTTTATTCGTAAAAACACCCCAGCCAGGAACCTTACGTCTTCTAAGAGCTTTAGCTCTAGCGACGATAGGCTTGCCAATTTCATCTTCTAAAATAACTTTCTTGGCAGCACGTGAATCCTTCATAAATCGATAATGATAAGCTATTGCTAATACTTTACCTGATTTATCTGCAGCATCAATCATCGCCTGGCACTCTTCTGGTGTCATGGCCATTGGTTTTTCACACAGAACATGAATTCCTGCTTCTAGCGCAGCTATTGTGATTTCTGCATGAAATTTATTTGGAGTACAAATCGTTACTGCGTCTACCTCTTGAAACATGTCACGATAATCGGAATAAACCTTAGATATGTTAAACTTTTCAGCAACTGTCTTTGCTGTCGCCTCATTAACATCGCTTATGGCTTCTATTGTTACTTGATCGGATAACTTTAAAAAGGTAGGGATATGGCGCCCTTGCGCTATCCCCCCAACACCGATCACTCCCATTCTTAGTTTTTGCATGTATTACACCTCAAGCTAAAATTTAACAATTTGTTTCGATTCATTTGATTCAAGCGCAGACAGCACCACTTGAAGAGACTTCATACCTTCTTCTCCGGTCACTGGAGGCTCTATATCTTGAACAATCGCATTAATAAAATGATTTATCACTTGTGAACTTCTTTGTCCGCCAGATTCATTTGTTTGAATAGCTCCAAGCTCATATTTAACGACCTCACCATTCTTGTATTGAACAACTAGAGAATGATTCGGATCATCTTCTAAACGTAAGATTGCCTTTTCCCCATAAATGATCGTGGAGTTATCTTCTTTTGAAACATATGACCAACTAGCAGCTAATGTACCAATAATTCCACTTTCTGTTTTTAATACACAAACAGCAGTGTCATCAACAGTTGCATTCTTTTTAGCACTCGTTTCAATAAATGCTCCAACCTCAACAAATTCTTCCCCAAGTAAAAAGCGTAGCAAGTCAGTCTTATGTACACCTAAGTCTCCCATAGCCCCAATAAATGCTTCTTCCTTTTTAAAGAACCAGCTGTCTTTTCCGTCAGCACTCCAACCTTCTGGACCGCCGTGACCGAAAGCTGTTCGGAAGCTATAGATTTTACCAACTTCGCCACTTTCAATTAATTTTCTTGCTTTCTGGTGCGATGGTACAAATCGTTGATTATGAGCAATCATAAGCTTTTTGCCGCATTTGTTAGCAGCTTCAATCATCATCTCTGCTTCTTCACGAGATGTTGCCATCGGTTTTTCACATAAAACATGCTTACCCGCATTTAAAGCTGCAACCGATACGGGAGCATGTAAATAATTAGGTGTACAAACGCTAACAGCATCTACATTCTGGTCAGCCAATAATTCTTCATAGCTTGTATAGGCTTTTGCCCCATACTGAGCTGCAAATTCATTCACACGGTTTTCTACGATATCACAAACAGCCACAATTTCCACTTGTTCATTTCTTACGTATTCTGGTAGATGACGATGCTTCGCAATACTACCGCAACCAATAACACCAACTCTGATTTTATTCATGAATATTTCTCCCTTACCCCTTAATTTTTTGCTTTGATTTCTTCTAGCGCCTTAGCATTTCCATATACAGGCTTTGGAAGCTTAGTAGGCTCTGCCCATTTAACGGCATTAATGATGACACGTTGAACTTCTTTATTGTAGTAGGTTGGATATGTTTCATGACCAGGACGGAAATAAAATACCTTCCCTTTTCCTCTTTGATATGTACAACCACTTCTAAATACTTCTCCACCTTCAAACCAGCTAACCATTAATAATTGATCCGGTGCAGGTATATCAAAGTGCTCACCATACATTTCTTCCTTTTCAATCTCAATGTATTCTCCCAAGCCTTCTACTATTGGATGGCTAGGATCGATAATCCAAATTCGTTCCTTTTCACTTGCTTCTCTCCATTTAAGGTCACAGGATGTTCCCATTAAAGTTTTAAAAATTTTAGAGAAGTGAGCAGAATGAAGAACGATTAATCCCATCCCATCAAGGACTCTTTGTTTTACTTTTTCAACGATTTCGTCTTTCACTTCATTGTGTGCGATATGTCCCCACCAAATAAGTACATCTGTATCATTAAGTACTTCATCTGTTAGGCCGTGATCTGCCTCGTCCAATGTAGCTGTACGAACTTCAAAATTTTCTTCTCCTAAAAATGAAGCAATCGTTCCATGTATGCCTTCTGGATACACTTCTCTTACCTTTGGATTTTTCTGCTCATGACGGTTTTCATTCCAGACTAGAACTTTTAACATAATTAAAGACCTCCGATTAGTATTTAGATTGTGTAGAATTTCTATATTCATTTGGGGTTAAACCAATTACTTTTTTAAACACTTTACTAAAGTATTTCTCGTTTTGATACCCCACATGATACGCAATTTCATATATTTTATAATTAGGATTCTCAAGTAATTCTCTAGCTTTTTCCATTCGAATTTTCGTTAAATAATCCGTTATGGTTTCACTAAATACTTGTTTAAATTTCCTAGATATATATTCTTTATTTAAGAAAAAACAATCAGCAATTTCTTGTAAATTAATATCTTGCTGATAATGTTCTCTTAAATATTCCTCGATTTTTTGCATATTATTCTTTTCTTCATTCCTCATGATCTCTGGTGGGCTACCCGCATCTAACTTTATTGAAAGAGTTTGTCCCTTCCATTCGTTAACTGCTCGCTCCAAAGTTTCATTTAATATGTTTGGATCAATTGGTTTAAGAATATAATCAAAGCTTTTATAATAGATCGCATTTCTCATATATTCAAAATCATCATACCCGCTTACAACGATCGTTTTACTTGGTAAATCTGAGGAGTGAATCCATTTTAATAAACTGATTCCATCTCTTTTTGGCATTCTCATATCTGTAAAAATAATTTCAGGTCGGTGTTCTGAAATTAGGTAAATGGCTTCATCACCGTCTTCTGCTTCTAGTATAGTATTAATCCCATACTTTTCCCATTCGGCTAAAAGAAGAAGCCCTTCTCGAACGTGCTTCTCATCATCAACAATGATAGCTTTCATTATTTTCCACCTCCCATACTTATTGGAAGACTAATGGTTACCAATAGGCCCCCTTCTTCTAAGTTTCTAAGTTGTAAAGTGGCTGAGTGATTATAATAAAGCTTTAAACGGGCAAATACATTTTTCAACCCGATATTAGATTCTGCACCATCTATTTTATTTGTTTCTTCACGTAAATGTTGATAGATTTCTTTAAGTCGACTGTCCGTTACACCAACACCGTTATCTTTAACATTAATAAGTAAATGTGCACCTTCTTTTTTACACTCTATATTAATTACGCCTATCCCCTCGCGTAATTCAAATCCATGTTTAAAATAGTTTTCTATAATAGGTTGTAATATCATTTTAGGGATGAAAATATTTGATACCTCGTCATCCACCTCAATAGAATAAACTAATTGGTCCCCAAATCGTTCCTTTTGTAATAGAAGAAATGCCTTTATATAATTAATTTCTTTTTTTAAAGGAACCATATCTTCCTCCATATTCATCCCATATCTCATGATAATCGAGAGATCCGTGACTAAGGAGTAAATTTGTGGAACTTTGTTTTTTAATGCAACAGTACCTATGGACTGTAAAGCATTGTATAAAAAGTGAGGATTAATTTGCGATTGTAGTACTTTCAATTGATTTGTTTTATTTTCTATTTCCAGCTTATACTCTCTATTAATTAAGTCATTTATTTTTTCGATCATTTTTTTAAATCTGTAACCTAAAATACCAATTTCATCATCGCCCAATGATTCAAACTGGACCTTCATGTTGCCATTTTCTACTTGCTCAATGTCATGCAACAAGACACGAATTGGTGATGTGATTTTAAAAGAAACTAATAAGGTTGCCATAACGACAAGTAATAAACCCATTACTCCAAACAAAATATTAATTTTCGTAACACTGAAAGCACTTTCATATAAAGTCGCATAAGGAACCCTTTTCACCAAATACCAACCACCAGCAGATTGTGGGATTTGGTCATAAATCATTACGCCATTGAAAGAGTCTTCCTTCCATTCCATGGTTCCCTTTGGAGATGATCTTTGAATCAGCTCTTTAATCCATTTTTGCTTGTCCAGGTTAGCACTAATATCTTGATTAGAACTATAAATAAGCTTCCCCTCTGGGGATAAAATATAAAATTCCTCAGTTGATTTGTTATACAGATTTTCACTAAGTCTATTAATCCTATCCGTTGAAAATTCTAAAGTCACATAAGCAAGTACATTATTTGATGGTACATTTGTTAACGAACGATGCAATGACAATACATTTTTAGGCTTCTTATTCGATTCTCCATTTTGAATATGTGTTGGTTCGATGTACATATTGTAAGGACTAACTTTTGCCTTTTCATACGATTCTATATTTTTATCTTTTAAATTCTTAGAGAAGACGACAGTTGAGCGCTTTGATGCCGTAATAAAGCGATCCTTCTTTTCAATTGAGATATGAACTCTTTCAATATTATCTTCTGCATATAAAATCGTTTGCAAAACATTAGTAACAATACCTACCGTTAAATAGTTGTTTTCTTTATTCGATAATTTAAGGAAATTAATAAAACCGGGATTATTATAGAGTGATAATGTTAAACCATTTAATTCATTAATATAACTTTCTATATTTACTTTTCCTTGATATAGAAGATTACTATTTTCTTGTACAACCTGATTTTTTAAGGATTCCTTTGTGTGAAAATAGGTAATGATAATGGATGTACCAAATGGCACAATCGTGGTAACAAGCAGAAGTACGATAAGTTTATTTCTAATGCTTGATCTAAACATTAATGATTCGTTCAACTCCCTCCCTTTTTAATAGTATATAGTGTTACATCCTTCACATGGAAGTTTTTTTTGAATAGTTTTTTCCTATTACAAAAACACTCTTTTACATAAAAAAATTGAAAAAAATCTAGTTGGAGATAGAATAGAAAGCACGCCTTATATCAGGCATGCTTTCTATAAATAAGTGATACTATCAAATTACTTTAAGTTGTCCCAAGTATCTTGGAAGCGTTGTAAAACTGTATCGTAGTCTATTTTTCCAGCTGCATATTCCTGAATTGTAGCTGCAAACTCTTTGTTTGCACCATCTGGCCATCTGAACCAAGTCCAAGGAATTGTTTTATCAGCTTTAGAGTATTCAAGGATTGATTGACCTAAATCACCTAAACCAGTTGGCTCGATATTATCGAATGCTGGAATAAATGCAAATTCTTCAGTAATATAACGCTTACCTGTTTCAGAAGAAACCATCCAATTTAAGAATTCTTTAGCTTCTTCAATGTGTTCTGAGTTCTTATTAACTACCCAGTTGTTTGGTACTCCCACTGGTAAACGGTCTGAAGACTCATCATCCGTAATAGAAATTGGCAAGAAGCCCATATTCATATCAGGATTGATTTCAGTGATCATGTTTTCTGTCCAGTTACCTTGTTGCGTCATAGCCGCTTGACCTGAAGCGAAAAGTGTAACTTGTGTATTGTAGTCAGTTGTAATTGGATTATCATTTGCAAATCCAATCTCAGTATCTAATACTTCTTTAAATTGCTTGAATTTTTCGTTTCCTACAATTTTTTGAGATCCATCGTATAAACCTTCGATATATGCAATTGGATCATCTTGTTGTGCGAAACCAATGTTTAATAAATGTTGTCCAATTACCCACCATTCGCCATATCCAGCTGAGAATGGAGTGATTCCAGCATCTTTAAGCTTTTGTGCTGCAGCTTTAAGCTCAGTAATTGTTGTAGGTGGTTCAGTGATACCAGCCTTTTCAAATAAATCTTTGTTGTAGATAAATCCGTATCCCTCAAGGTTTACAGGCATACCATAAAGCTTGCCATCAGTATCAGTCATAGGAACCTTACCGATAGGAAGTACGTGCTCAGCCCATGGCTCATTTGAAAGATCAGCTAAGTGTTCTTTCCAAAGTTCTAGTTCTTTAAATCCACCATTGTTAAAAATATCAGGTTTTTCACCAGAAGCAAATTTTGCTTTTAGTGCAGCACCGTAGTCAGCTCCTCCACCAACAGTTTCAAGCTTAACTTTAATATTTGGATGTTCTGCTTCAAACTCGTCAATCATTTTTTGAAGTGGTTCAGCAATTTCAACTTTAAATTGGAATAGGTTTAGTGTTACAACTTCCCCATCCTTTGATTTTGAAT
>DASQIV010000618.1:0-3548 GCA_035631415.1 Pseudoneobacillus sp.
GTTAATTGCTTCCAAGGACAGCTAAAAACTTTAAAGTGTGACAAATTCAATTGGATTACCTAACTTTACATGATAAAATATGATATTACATTTTATAAAAAGGAGGGGCTGATCAACAATGATTCAGACAAACCCTTTTCCATATGCCTCTGATAATAAACGGTATCATACGTGGAATTATCATTTAAGAAACGAATTTGGTCATAAAGTCTTTAAAGTAGCTTTAGATGGTGGCTTTGATTGTCCCAATCGAGATGGCACCGTCGCCCATGGAGGATGTACGTTCTGTAGTGTTGCAGGTTCAGGAGACTTCGCAGGCAATCGTGTTGACGATTTAGAAACACAGTTTAATGAAATAAAAGATAAAATGCATCACAAATGGAAAGACGGCAAATATATGGCATATTTTCAAGCGTTTACTAATACACATGCACCTGTTAGTGAGCTAAGAGAAAAATTTGAAGCTGTTCTAAAGCAAGATAATGTTGTTGGTCTTTCCATTGCAACAAGACCAGATTGCCTTCCTGATGATGTGGTTGAATATTTAGCGGAATTAAACGAACGAACGTATTTATGGGTTGAATTAGGTCTTCAAACCGTTCATGAACGAACAGCCTTACTAATCAACCGTGCTCATGATTTTCAATGCTATATAGATGGGGTCAAAAAATTAAGAAAGCATGGGATCCGAATTTGCTCTCACATTATTAATGGCCTTCCACTTGAAACACCTGAAATGATGATGAAAACAGCAGCCGAAGTTGCTAAATTGGATGTTCAAGGAATAAAAATTCATCTTTTACACTTACTAAAAGGCACACCCATGGTTAAGCAATACGAAAAGGGGATGCTTGAATTCCTAACTTTTGATGATTATGTAAATTTAGTATGTGATCAATTAGAAATTTTACCACCTGAAATGATTGTTCACCGTATAACGGGAGATGGCCCTATTGATTTAATGATTGGACCAATGTGGAGTGTGAACAAATGGGAAGTGTTGAATTCCATCGATGCAGAACTAAAACGAAGAGATAGCTGGCAAGGTAAATTTTATCAAAGTAAGGTGAAAACAGGTTATGAAGCTTGAAAGAGTATTACAATTTGCTAAATCACTCATGGAAAAAACAGTGGAACCTGGTGATATTGTCGTCGATGCCACACTGGGGAACGGACATGACACTCTGTTTTTAGCGAATCTTGTGAGTGAATCAGGAAAGGTTTACGGATTTGATATCCAAGAACAAGCGGTAAGCATCAGCCAAGCAAGGCTAAAAGAAAATATGGTTCACGGAAGAGTTGTTCTTTTTCAAAAAGGGCATGAACATATAAAAGAATCTATACCCGACCTCGAGCACGGAAAAGTGAAAGCCGCTATCTTTAATCTTGGTTATCTTCCTGGAAGTGATAAATCCGTTGTTACAAAGCCTGATACAACCATCTCAGCGATTGAACAGCTATTGGAAATCATGTCATCTGAAGGGATCATTGTACTTGTGATTTATCATGGTCATCCTGAAGGAGCGATCGAACGAGACAAAATTCTTCAATATGTGAAGAGTTTAGATCAAAAACAAGCACGAGTTTTAAAATATCAATTTTTGAATCAACAAAACGATCCACCATTTATTATCGCGATAGAAAAAATATGAAGCCTGACCATTCAAGGTTAGGCTTCTTCTTTTTGAGTAATTGATGTATTATTCTGAAATAGACCCTTTTGAAAGCGGCGATAGGCTTGTCCATTCCAATAGAAAAAGAAACTTGTGGCTCCCGCTTTTTTTATTAATTCTTTTGCTAATTTTTTAACATGTGGTTGATGTTTTACTTTTTCATCTGATAAATAAATACCGATCAAGCCACGATTAATTAATTGATGAAATTTCTGGTGCGGAATATTCTCTGTATTTCTGTCTGCTTCTTGTAAAAAATGAGATAAGCGACGAAATAATTCTTCGTCATTTTCATAGTAAAAACAAAAATTCAAGTCGCCGCCGTTTCGGTCTTCATCTTGGTCAATGAAGTAATCAAGCAAGATATGTAGTCCTTGAATATAAGGAAAATAGCCTTTGTAAAGCCTTTGAGCTTCTTCCTGTTTAAATTCCTTTTTCATCGCATAGGATATTAAACAAAAAATTCCTAGTGTGGACCCTGAGCAAGCGGAAAACTCATACCAGGTCATAGGTGGGAGGCTCTCAGCATAATCATTATACCATGCATTAAGTCTAGGAACTCGTTCGTCAACAATCACATGTTTATGGATTTGCAAATCACAATAATAGTGACATAAATTAACTAAATCCTCTTGAATCAGATTATAGTGGGTCGTTTGCTCTAGAACCTCTTGACATGTTTCAACTAACTCCTGTAAGTATCCACCATCATCTTGCTCTATGCGATTACGATAATAATTTCGCCCAACTTTGTTAATAGAAACCGCATCTTTCATTGATTCATGAAGAGCAGCGAAGTCATCCGGATCAAGTGAAGTGCTGCGGTCACATAGATTATCTAAATAATCGCTAATCGTTTGATAAGCAACGATAAATCGAATCGATTTTTTATAATCATTCTCAGCTAATATCGCTAGAATTCCGCCACCTTCACAATGAAAGGTTTTATGCTCGATACTAGCGATAGCCTGTTTCCTTAACTCTTCGTTTGGAATTGCATTCGCTCTTTTTTTCCAATAGTTCAGTTCCTCATGAACTGCCGGCAAAATTTTAAAATAAACCTGCCTCATTAATCCAACAGAGGAAGTGGGAATTTTCATTCTAGCAAACCTCTTTCTAAATGACTTTAGCCTCTTAAATTAAATAGCCAAGTGTCCTTAACTGACTTTCAATGAAGTCTTTTGTATATTGAAATACCGTTTCTCTTTCTGGTTCATTAAATATTTCATGGTAGAATTCAGGCCATTCCTTAAATCTTTTTTCGGATAATGGAGCATGATTAAACCAGTCTTTCACAGACTGTTTATTAACCACCTTATCATCACCCGCCTGCATCACTAGCATAGGGATATCCTGAATATCAGTGCTTTTTTCATATGCCTGCTTCATTGCAGCCACAAGCTCTCTATACCAACGAACAGACATTTTTGTAACATAGAGAGTATCATTCGAATCGATTTCTCTTACTTCTAAGTTACGTGTAGCCATATCGACCGTTAAACCTGAATCTATACGTAGGCTCGGGTAGATAATATTTAATCCATGAGATAAGATATCTAAAAGTTTGGATGGTGTATGAGTTAATCCAAGACAAGGTGAAGATAGAACTACACCCGCAAGATTTAATCTTTCCTCTTGTAATAGACGAATCGAAACTAAACCACCCATACTGTGACCGATTAAAAATATAGGTAATTCAAATTGGTAAGCTGTTTGAACCCAATCTTTCACCTCAAAAATGTACTCATCGAATGAATCAATATGACCTCGTCGTGAACGAGATGTTAAACCTTGACCTGGAAGATCGCCCATAATGACATGATAACCAGATGAACGCCACATTTCAATCAACCAGCCATATCGGCCATGATGTTC
>DASQIV010000619.1:0-3439 GCA_035631415.1 Pseudoneobacillus sp.
CGCTAATTTAATAACATGCTTATTTGATTGAATATCCGGTTGTTCAATAATTGGCCTCGTTACAATTTCTGTTTTCTGGACTTGGTTTTTTATATCGATTAGCGCTTCAACAATTTCCTCATCTGGACATGGCTTTAATAAATAATTAGATGCCCCTAGAATGATGGCTTCCCTCGCATATTCAAAATTACTCCACCCTGATAAAAAAACAACCGGTGTTTGAATGTCTCCCATCCGTAAGGTTTTTAGTAATTCTAAACCGGTCATATCAGGCATTAAAATATCGCTTAAAAGAATGTCAGGTTTATGTTGATCAATCAATTGTAGAGCTTCCTTTCCTGAAGAGGCAACGCCAATTAGTTGAAAACCTAATTTGCCCCATTCAATATCATTAGTAAGTGATTCTCTTATGTATTGCTCATCATCAATGATTAGAAGCTTCACATTATTCCTCCTTCTTTAATCGATACGTAATGGTGGTTCCTTTTCCTAATTCACTATCAATCAACAATTGAAAATCTTGATTGTACTTTAATAGTAATCTTTTATAAATGTTTAAAAGTGCATAATTAGTTCCCTTTTCTTGTTCATTCGAATAGTCAATTATTGTTTGCTGGAAGGATTCGGGGACGCTCCCTTTTAATTTTTCTCTTAATGTAAATAATTTTTCTTTGTCCATGCCCATCCCATTATCCGAAATCATGATTAATAAATCATTAGATAATAAGGTGACGTTAATGGAAAGGACTCCTTGACGGTTTGTCTTTTCAATACCATGCTTTACAGCATTCTCAACGATAGGCTGAATAATTAACTTGGGAATTTTACAATACTGTGCTTCTGGTTCAACAAAAACTTCAAGTTTATATTTCCCAGGATTTCTAATATTGAGTAAATCAATATAGTAGTTTATAAGTTGAATAGATTCGTTAATGGAAACCATATCTTTCCCATCTGATAAGCTAAATCTAAACAATCGAGACATTGCAATTAATGCATTAGCTAATGTAGCATCCACTTTTTTTGCCATTGAATACAATGCAGCAAGTGTATTATATAAAAAATGAGGATTAATTTGTGAAGTTAAAAAGTTCAGTTCAGCCTCTTGCTTAGCAATTCTCTCCTCATATACACTTCGTATTAGATGTTCCTGAATGTTAGCCATTTGATTAAATCCATCTGCGACTTCTCCAAACTCATCTCTCTTTGTATATTTCATCCGAGTTGATAAATTTCCTTGTTCCATTTTCTTGAAATTTCTCAACAACTCCGTTAGTGGATCATGGAAACCTTTCGTTAATGCCCTAGCACTATAAATAGATAGGAGAATAACGATAAACATAAATGAAAATATAAGACTATTAAGTAAAGATAATCCGCTCATATAATTATGTATTGGAGCACTAGCAACCATCTTCCACCCGGTAATAGGAGAAGTTGAATAGGTAATTAAATCTTGATTATGAAGGGTATAGGATTCTCCCTTATTTTCCAATAAAGATAGGTTTAAGTCTTTCTTTTCCCCAATGCGATTAACTAGTACACCCGTTTGATTATATAGAAAGACGGAAGATTTTGTCTTAAGTGAAACTTCGTTTAACAATGCTTCCACCGTGTATTTATGGTAAGTGGTCCCAATAATAATCGGATTCTCTTCCGTTCCTACACCTGGCAAAATACGGACAAATGTTATATTAGTGGGCGAATTTTTTAAACCTGTTAAATCGATTAAGCTTTTAGCATTTAAGAAGTTATTATTTGGATACAACCATGCTTGCATTTGATCCTTCAAAGCATGGTTTTTTAACCATTCTAAAGGAACATCATTAGTTACGGAATAATAGCCGTATTCTGTTGACAAAACCTTTCTTTTTTCCGGTATGTAAATCCAAACAGAGGTTACTCTTGTCTCTGTGTTTAATATTTCCATTAATCTTTTTGAGGCTTCTACTGTATTGATAACATTTTCATATTCAGGTAATGTTCCTTGTTGGTCTAGTATATATTGAGTGATTAACCGATCAGAACCTACAGCAGCAGAAATTCTGACAGCGCCACTTAGTACTTCATCTAACCAGGAAGTAGACAACTCCAATGATTCAACGATTAACGTTCCTGCCTTTTCTTTCAATATCCGTTTTGCTTCATATTGATAGACAAGACAAAATATAATGACTGGTATTAATACAAGCATCGTATAGGTAATTAATCTCATTTTCACATTAAAAGGAGGGAGTTTTAATATGAAAGGTTTTCCTTTTTTCACAAAAAACATCATCCTCCTTTTAAATAACTACTTATTAATAAAGTTTATCTACTACGGCTTTTGCTGTTCTTTCAATTGCCGAGTAAGTACGATCCTTTTGATTTAATGCGATGAGTGTTGAGAGTAAATCAAGAACATGAATTTGAGCAATTTTGGAAGCAAAAGCTCCACCTTGAAAAGGTGTTTCTTTTGAAGCTGAAAGTAAAATCGTATCAGCGTATAATGTAATGGGCGATTTTGCATGATTCGTTAGAGCGATAATATGGGCACCATTCTTTTTGGCAATCTTAATACCTTCTACTAAATCTTTTGTACTTCCAGATGATGAAATCCCTACCACAACATCCTCTTTAGATACTAATGAAGCATTCATCGCGATAATATGCGAATCTGTGGCAGAATCAGCATTAAATCCGAGTCTCATAAAACGATATTTGGCATCATTTGCCGTAATCCCTGAAGAACCTATTCCAAAGAAATAGATTTTTTTGGCCATTTCAAATGTATTAGTCGCCTTCATTAATTCATGTTTAGATAAAAGACTTGTCGTATTATTTAAAGCACTTATATTATGTGACGTAATTTTACTGCAAATAGTTTCAATCGAATCATCTTCTTTTATTTCACCATTAACTTGCTCTGTAGGATTAACTAAATCTTGAGCAATCGACAATTTAAAATCTTGAAAACCTCTACATCCAAGCTTCCGACAAAAACGAATAACGCTAGTTTCACCTACTCCAGCCTTCTCCGCTAAAAGTGTAACAGAAGAATAAATCGTCTCATCTGCGTTTTTAAGAACAAAATCTGCTACCTTTTGCTCCGCTTTTGATAATGATTGATAAACACTCTTTATCATGATTAATATGCTAATATTTTGCTCCGTTTTTCTCATAGCTTCATCTCCTAGAATCCAAAGGGGTCTGTACGTGTCGTTATCAACCTATTCATTTTGGTACACATTAATCAAAATAGATTTCTTTTCCTTTAGAAGCGGATTCATAAATACCACATAAGATTTTCATGATTTCAACTCCATCTTCCACAGGACTAAGCACTTCCTTGCCATTTTGACAGCACTCTACGAAATAATCAATCTCATTTTGAAATCCTTTAACAAAATCAAATGACAAATTATCTACTTGAGGAGTGATATTTAAAATCGTATCATGT
>DASQIV010000620.1:0-3033 GCA_035631415.1 Pseudoneobacillus sp.
AATCATGTTCGCCTGTGCAAGTGCCACTCCGGACCAATAATCTGGATACCCAGGATCAGGGACTAGGATGGTATCTCCAGGATTTAATAAGCATTGTGGAATTTCAACTAATCCCGCCTTACCACCAAATAAAATGGCCACTTCATGATCAGCATCTAACTGAACTCCATATTCTCTTTCATAAAATTTAGCAGCCGCATGTTTAAGGTATTTATGGCCCTGAAAGGGTGAATATTTATGATTTAATGGGTTAGCTGCAGCTTCTTGTAGCTTCTTCACAATATGGTCTGGTGTGGGTTGATCTGGATTACCTTGTCCCAAATTGATAACATCATGACCATTAGCAACAGAAAGTGATACTTTTTTTACGAGTGAAGCAAAAAATTGCTTTGGTAAACTATCTAATAACTCTGATTGTTGAAAAGTCTTCATCTCATTCACCTGCTTTTTTGACATTAGAAAATTTTTATTGAAAATCTAGTCACAAATGATATATCTTAAATGACAGAATGTAAAGAAAAATTTAATAGTTCGAGGTGTTTCTTGATGAAATATAAAATCGCTGTCATCCAAATGTCTATCGAATTTGGTAATCCTGAATTGAATTATCAAAATGCAGAAGCTCAAATCGCTTTAGCTATGCAAAACTCACCCGATATCATTGTTCTTCCTGAATTATGGACAACAGGATACGATTTAGTAAACTTGCCTAATACCGCTGATAAGAATGCAAGTGAAACGATTAATTTTCTAAAAGCACAGGCAAAACAATACAATGTACATTTTGTTGGAGGCTCAATAGCTAATCAAGAAAACGATGGGATTTATAACACGCTTCTTGTGATCAATCGTCAAGGAGAACTTGTACATCAATATAGCAAACTCCACCTTTTCCAATTAATGGATGAACATCTTCATTTAAAACCAGGTAAAGATAAAGGCGTTTTCTCTCTAGATAACCAAGTATTTTCCGGACAAATATGTTATGACATTCGCTTTCCAGAATGGATTAGAGCTCATGTTCTCGAGGGGGCACAAGCTATTTTTGTTGTTGCGGAATGGCCGTTGCCTAGACTTCATCATTGGAAAACCTTGCTTACAGCTAGGGCAATTGAAAATCAGTGCTATGTCATCGCATGTAATTGCTCAGGCTCCAATCCTGATAATGTCTTTGCTGGTCATTCTTTAATCATTGACCCATGGGGAGAAATTGTAGCAGAAGCATCGGAGAAGGAAGAAATTTTGCATGGAGTGATTGATTTAGAGAACGTCAGTAAAGTTCGTAAAACCATCCCAATCTTTCAAGATAGAAAACCTGAACTCTATTAAAAATTTTCTGAAAAAGTAATTGACAATATGTAATAAACGCTATATTATTTTCATCGTATTAAACTTAATTTGAATATTTACATTTTTCTCTTATCAAGAGATGGCTGAGGGATTTGGCCCTATGAAGCCCAGCAACCGACCGTAATTCCATTGTGAAATGGGGCGCTATATGCGCCTATAATGTTAAGGCACGGTGCTAATTCCAACAGAAAGGTTAACTTTCTGAAAGATAAGAGGTGCGAAGACTGTTTCTTCAAGCCTCTTTCATATGAGAAAGGGGCTTTTTTAGCCCTTCACACCAGGAGGAATAAAAAATGACGTTATTATCAGATAAAAAATATGAACCACTTACCGTGAGTTCGGCTATAAACTTAGCTATTAATTTAGAGTTATTCTCTGAAAATGCCACTCTTACATGTTCTGAAATAGGAGATGGGAATTTAAACCTTGTTTTTCGTATAAAAGATTCTAACAGTGGGCAAGGAATTATTATTAAACAAGCCCTCCCTTACGCAAAGGTAGTGGGTGAAAGCTGGCCATTAACGCTAAATAGAGCAAAGATTGAAGCAGATGCATTAAAAATCTTCGGGAGACTTGCACCTGAGTATGTACCAGTTGTCCATTATACGGATGATGTTTTAGCTATTACGGTAATGGATGATTTATCACATATGTCTATCGCAAGAACTGGTTTAATTCGGGGAGATAAATACCCATTACTTTCCAAACATTTAGGAGAGTATTTAGCCAAAACCCTTTTTTATACTTCCGATTACGGGATGAATCAATCGAATAAAAAGGAACTACAAGGCCAATTTATCAATCCAGAGCTTTGTAAAATAACTGAAGATTTAATATTTACGGATCCGTTTATTGAATCACCGACGAACTCCTACGAAACGGAATTGCAGGGCTCTGTTGAAAAAATTCGAAATGATAGAGAGCTAATTTATCACGTTGCTCTGTTAAAAAAGAGTTTTCTTACAGAGGCAGAGGTATTATTACACGGTGATCTTCACACAGGAAGTGTTTTTGCAAGTTCGACCGAAACCAAAGTCATTGATCCAGAGTTTGCATTTTATGGCCCAGCAGGATTTGATATCGGTCAAGTATTTGCAAATTTTCTCTTTCAAGCTTTGGCTAATCCAGAAAAGAAAGATGAAATTCTTAATCATATTGAGGCTTTTTGGAGTGAGTTTAAGTCCATTTTTTCAACAC
Source organism: Pseudoneobacillus sp. (assembly GCA_035631415.1). GTDB lineage: Bacteria > Bacillota > Bacilli > Bacillales > Cytobacillaceae > Pseudoneobacillus. The sequence goes on from DASQIV010000620.1 coordinate 2,548, forward strand.
TTTGGAATACAGAAAACCATGAACCACTTGCAACAATTCCAGGTTTATATGAGTCCATTTTAAACAAGTATTTCTTAGATTCTTTAGGCTTTGCAGGCTGTGAATTAATCCGTAGAACAATCGGTCTTGCTCATGTAGCAGACTTAGATAGTATCGATGACATCGAAAAGCGCTTAAACGCAAAACGGAATACCCTTTCACTAGGGAGCTTACTAATAAAATCAAGAAATGAAATAAAATCATTCACTGATTTTTTAACTGTTTTAACAAAGAACCTATCATAATATCGGTTAAAATTAATTGATCATATGCGCCTTATTTGGAAATTAAAAAAGACAGAATTGGCTGGACAGCCATTCTGTCTTCTTTAATTATCAATTTTAGCCCACATTTCAACCGGATTTAATTCATAAACTCCGTTTTCACGATACATATATTGATTGATAATAAACTCTCTTCTTATTGTCGCATAATCATCATGATAGC